>JBEGTN010000271.1:0-5784 GCA_041179405.1 Verrucomicrobiota bacterium | reverse complement strand
TGACGCTGACCTTTAACCGCATCGCCGATCCCGCCCTCACCTATGCGGTTCAGGCGAGTTCCGACCTTACTACAAGCTGGACGCAAATCTGGAGCAGCACCGGTGCCGCAAACACCGCCGCCCCCGTCACCGTGACCGACACCCAGGACCTCACCGCCCGCCGCTTCCTGCGCCTCGTCGTCACCCACTGATAGTTTTTGATATCAACTCGCTCTATAAAACCTCCCCAAAGTCCCCATGAAATCCAACCACTGCCTCACCCTCAAATCCCTGTTAGTCCACGGAAGCGCCTGCTCCCTCCTACTCTCGTCCGCCTACGCCGCCAACGCCACCTGGACCGGTGCCGCTAACACCAACCTCGGCAACGGTGCGAACTGGTCTTCCGGCAGCGCCACCTTCGTCGCGAACGACACCGCAACATGGGATAATACAAAAACAGGCAATCAGACCTTGACGTGGAATAGCGGCTCCATTGGCCCCAGCTCCGGTAATGGCGGCGGCCTTAATCTTAATATCACCGGCGCAAATATCAGCTCACTCCAACTCGATGGCACTACAGCAGGTCTCAGGCTTGGCGTCGGCCAGGTGACCATCGCCTCTGGCGCGGGCGCTTTCACCCTCGGCGACGGCTCGGGAACCAGCGAGGTGGTTTACCGCAATCCATCGACCACCTGGACCAACGACTCGTCAAACACCGCCACCGTAAAAAGCGACGTCTCGTTCCTCAACGGCGGCGGCGTCGGCAACCGCAACGTCACCATCACCGGCGAGGGCAACTGGCAGTTCGAGACCGCAGTCATCGGCACCGGCTTCGGCGGCTCGCAGTCCACCGCCACCCTCACCAAAAACGGCAACGGCACCCTCACCCTGGCCGCGGCCAACGCGCACGGCGCCGGCACCATCCTCAATGCGGGCGTGCTCGCCGTCACCCATGGCTCGGGCCTCGGCACCGGTAACTTGACGATCAACGGAAGCTTCGGCACCCGCCTCGAAGTCTCCAACAACATCGCGCTCTCAGGCCCGACCACCATCAATCTCACCGGTCGCAACAACACCCCCGACACCACCGCCTCGGGCGCCGCGATCCGCAACCTCTCGGGCAACAACTCCATCGCCAGCAACCTCGTGTTTGCCAACGTCGGCGGCACCCACGTCAATATCCTGTCCACCGCAGGCACGCTCACCTTGGGTGGTAACATTTCCACCACCCTGGGCACCGGTCGCATCTTCAACTTCACCGGCGATGGCAATATCGCCAGCACCGGCGTCATCAGCAACGGCACCAGCTCCGTCGGCGTCACCAAAACCGGCACCGGCATCCTCACCCTCTCCGGCGTCAACACCTACTCCGGCAACACCACCGTCAGCGGCGGCACTCTCGTCATCTCCGGCGCGGGCAGCATCAACAACACCAGCAGTATCATCCTCAACGGCGGCACCTTTAAAAACAACTCCTCGGTCGCGCTCACCCCCGGCCTCCTGACCTTTACCAGCGGCACCATCAGCGGCACCAACTTCTCCGGCACCACCCTCTCCATCGGCGCCGGCCAGACCGTCTCGCCCGGCAACAGCCCCGGCACCCTCACCGCCGGCAGCACCACGTTCAACGGCAGCGGTAATTACAACTGGCAGGTTCTCGCCGCCAACGGCGTCGCCGGCACGGGTTTCGACACCATGACCCTCGACTCCGGCGCCACGTTGACCATCGGCTCCACCTCCGCCGACAAGTTCAATATCAACCTCTGGTCGCTGAGCTCCATCGGACCGGATGTAAACGGCAACGCCTCCGCCTTTGTTGATACAAACAGCTACTCGTGGACAATCGTCGCAACCAACCAGGCCATCGCAGGCTTTGCCGCCGACAAGTTCTCGATCAACACCTCCGCGCTTAATGGCACCGGCGGTTTCAGCAACGCCTTCACCGGCGCGTTCAGCGTGGTCCTGGGTGACAGTGGCACCGACCTCGTCCTGTCCTACGCCGCCATCCCCGAGCCGTCCACGTATGCGATCTTGGCCGGAGTCAGCGCCCTCGGTCTCGTCGCCTATCGCCGCCGCCGTAACAAATCCGCCAGTAAGTAAAACCTCCGTGGCAGCGCCTAAAACGCTGCCACGTTTTAATAGGCCTCGATGACATTGGAGCGCGTCTGTCGTTTTCGACTTATACCTTCGCTCCGCAAAATCTATTGTTAGACTACCGTGATAGTGGACAGCACCATTCACCAATCACAATTTTGCCGTAATCAGACAACGTAATCCACCCCGCTCGAAACGACCTGCGCACTCCGGCTTCGGCACTGAATCGACCATGCACACCCAATCGAAAAATTACCACGTTCAGAAAACCACCGCCGCCGGCCAAGGCTTTACCCTGATCGAACTCCTGACGGTTATCGCCATCATCGGCATCCTGGCCGCGATCATCATCCCAACCGTCGGCGCGGTTAAAAGCAAAGCCCGCTCGGTCGAGTGCCTGAGCCGCCTGCGCCAGATCGGCGTCGGGTTTAACCTTTATGCAAACGAACATAAGGGAATGGCATTGTCGTCCGATATTGAGGTAATATCAGGTCCCAGTGGCATCGCCGGAAGATGGTATAATCAACTCATCCCTTACATGAGCCTGAATGCGGATTCCGCCGGTGCGGTGGCGCACGACGTTGCAGGCTCAGACTACTCGAAGAATCCCCGATTCTTTTACATGTGCCCCGGTGCCCCGGTCACGATGACCTGGCGATGGCCCAACTACCTTACGCACCACAACATCATGCGTAATGTTGTCTCGCCCGGCACCGAGCCCACGTATCGCTTAAACGATGTGAAGCGCCCCTCCCAAGTGATATTGGTCGCCGATGGCACGCAGAATTTGACCGATGGTTCCTCGGTAAATGGCGGAGCCCTATCCTTTACCAACACCTACACCCGTTGGCGGGATAATAATGTAAGTCTGGATACGGTTTTGGACACGGCCAATCCCAACAAGGACGACAGCAACACCAGCAATCTCTTCTGGCTGCGCTATCGGCATAACAACAGCGTAAACTGCCTCTACGTCGATGGCCACGTCCGCTCGAATGCAGTCGGCAGCCTCACCTTTGCCAACGTAAACGACCTTAAATAAGCACCCGCCCTCTCATCCGGGCGGTCGGCTCCGACAAACGAAAACACCTCCGCAGCCAAGAGCTGCGGAGGTGTTTTCGTTTTGTCGCCTCGTCTTGTCTAAACCGCGCAATCCGACAGCGCCGGGATACGCACTTTCATCTTCCCGCTCTCATCATAAACCAGCTCCTTGAGCTTTATACAACGCAGGTGGCTGCATCCGCCGGAGAGCGAGGCGTCGTGATAAAAGAGATACCAGCGCCCCTTGAACTCCACGATCGAGTGGTGGGTAGTCCAGCCAATCACCGGCTCCAGAAGGCGGCCGGCATAGGTAAAGGGGCCGAGCGGGTTATCCGCCGTGGCGTAGGCAATATAATGGGTGTTTCCGGTGGAATAAGATAAATAGTAAATCCCCTCGCGCTTATGCATCCAGGCGCCCTCAAAAAACCGCCGATCATGATCGCCCGCGCGCAAGGGCGCGCCGTCTTCGTCCAGAATCTGCACGCCCCTGACCGGCCCCGCGAACTCCGTCATGTTCCCTGCTAGCTCAGCCACGCGGGGCGATAGCGCCGGTGCCTCGTCACGCGGTTCATTGCCCTCGGGATCGAAACCATTATCGCGCCATTTTTGGAGCTGCCCGCCCCACAAGCCGCCGAAATACAAATAGGCGCGGCCGTCGCCATCCACGAAGCTGCACGGATCTATGCTGTAACTCCCTTTGATCGGAGCGGGCTCGGCACGAAACGGGCCGGTCGGTTTATCACCGACGGCGACGCCGATACGGAAAACACCCTCTTTATCACGGGCCGGGAAATAGAAATAATAGCGGCCGTCCTTGCTGGCGGCGTCGGGCGCCCAGAGCTGTTTGCCGGCCCAGGGAATATCTGAAAGCGCCAAGGCGACTCCGTGGTCAACAACGGCTCCACCGATCTCGTCCATCGAGAAAACATGGTAATCCGCCATGTCGTATTGATCACCCTGGTCGTTCTCCAGGCAATCGGTGTCGCGATCATGCGAGGGATAGAGGTAGAGCTTGCCCTCAAACACATGGGCAGACGGATCGGCGGCGTAAAGATGGGTGATAAGCGGAGCGTCGGATAAGCTCATGGTGTGCGTAGTTTAAAATCTTACCGCCAACGAAGGCGGCGCGTCAAAACGTGAACCAGTCTAACATTTGCGCCAGAAGGGATCAATCGGTCTCACCCGTGATGGTGGTGGTGGCAGAATCGAGGCCGGCACCCGAGGCGGTCAAGCGGACCGCGCCCACTTGGCGGGGTTTCAGGCGCACGATGACCAGGCAGAGACCGTTGAAGGCTTTACGCCGAGGTGAGGGGAAGGGCTCGAAATCCGTGGGATCGCCATTGTCGGTCGCCACGATCTCGCCGGGGCCTTCGATGGCGAAGGCGAGCGCGTTCTTGGCGCGAGGCGCGGTGAGCCCGGCCCGATCCGTCACCCGCACGGTCACGAAAGCGAGGTCGAGGCCGTCGGCCCGAATCACGGCGCGGTCGGGCGTGAGCTCGAGCGCGGCCGGCGCGCCCGCCGTGCGTGTGGTCTGCTCGGCCCAGCGCGCGCCGTTTTTGTAGGTCACCACGGACAAGACGCCGGGCTCATAGACCACGTCGTCCCAGCGCAGACGGTAGTCGTAGGCACCCTTCTTTTTTCGCCCGAGCGAGCGGCCGTTGAGAAACAACTCCGCCTCGTCGCCCGAGGTGAAAACATGCACCGGCGTCACCTGCCCCACCCGATCCGGCCAGGTCCAGTGCGGCAGGAGATGCACCATCGGCAAATCCGGACGCCAGCGGGATTGATAGAGGTAAAAGCGGTCTTTCTTAAAACCGGCCAGGTCGATGATGCCGAAATTCGAGCTGCGGGCGGAGTAGTAGGGTGTGGGCTCGCCGAGGTAATCCCAGCCGCTCCAGACATATTCGCCGGCCACGAACGGATTTTTATCCTGGGCGGCGAAAACCTTGTCCGCCGACGAGCCGAAGTCCGCCGAGTGCAGCTCGTAGGCGCTGACGCAGGCGTTTTTCGAGTCGCCGCCGTGGCCATCGCTCACCGGCGCGCTGGAGGCGGACGCGACCGGGAACAGGTATTCCCCGCGCGTGCTCAAGGCGGCGGCGGTCTCGCTGCTGAGGATCACCTTGCCGGGAAACTTGGCGTGAAAGGCGGCGTAGAGCGGCGACGTGCGGATGCCTTTCAAGTCTGCATAGGCCGCCGCGTCGCGGATGCCCTCGCCCTGGTAGTTCAGGCCGATGAGATCGACAACCGCCGGCAGGGGCATGTCGGGCTTGGCGAAATTCATCGCCGCCGTAGTGGGGCGCGTGGGGTCCTCGTCCTTCGCGATGTCGTGCAAACGCTTCGCCACGACGCCGCCGGGCTCGCCGGTGTATTGTTCGCCGACCTCGTTGCCGATGCTCCACAGGATCACCGAGGGGTGGTTCCGGTCGCGGCGGATCATGGCGCGTAGATCCTGCTCGTGCCACTCGGGGAAGATGAGGTGGAAATCGAGCGCGGATTTTTTGCGCTCCCACGCGTCGAAGGCCTCGTCCACCACGAGGAAACCCATCTGGTCGGTAAGCTCCAACAACTCGGGCGCGGGCGGGTTGTGGGCGAGGCGGATGGAGTTGCAACCCAGCTCTCGGAGCATGTCCAACTGGCGTTGGGCTACGCGGAGGTTAAAGGCTGCGCCCA
>JBEGTN010000270.1:0-7290 GCA_041179405.1 Verrucomicrobiota bacterium | reverse complement strand
GAGGGCATTTAGGCGTTCCTGCACGCGCTGGCGGGCGGCGGCGTGGCTGGTGTCGTCGTCGAAGATGACGGTGACGAGCGAGAAGCCAAACATGGAGGACGCGCGCACGGACGTGACGCCGTTGATGCCCTGAAGCCCGGTCGAAAGCGGCCGGGTAAGCTGCGTCTCGACCTCCTGCGGACCGCGCCCCGACCAGTCGACGGAGACGAGGACCTGGTTTTCGCCGAGATCGGGAATCGCATCCACCGGCGTCGTGAACAGGGCGTGCAGCGCGGCGAGGGTCGTCAGGGCGACGACGCCGAGCACGAGCAGCCGCTCACGCAGGCACCAGACGATGAGCCGGTCGATCATGGTGCGGGGGCGGAGACGGCGCGGTCGAGCCGGGCCTGGCCGTCCACGAGCATGTTGCCCTGCGTGACCACGCGGTCGCCCTCGACGAGGCCTTGGAGCACCTCCCAATCCTCATCGCCGGCCCGGCCGAGCTTGAGCGCGCGCGGTTCGTAAACGCCGGTGCGTTTTTCGACGTAGGCGCGGGGAGATTCGCCGGTCCAGAGCACGGCGGATTTCGGCACGGTGAGAACCTCGTCACCGGGGACCTCGACGACACCCTCGGCGAAGGCGCGATTTTTGAGCAGGTGATCGGGGTTTTCGAGGACGACGCGCCCGCGTGCGGTGCGGGTGGTCTCATCGAGATTCGGGCTGATCGCGGTGATGCGGGCGCGCAGGGTTTTGCCCGGCATTGCAGGGGTCTGGATGCGGGCGTATTGCTGGGGCTGAACGAAAGGCAGGTCCTGCTCCTGAATCGAGAATACGAACCACATGGTGGTGAAGTCAGCCACCTCGAAGAGGCGCTCGCCCTCCTTCACGTATTGGCCTTGGGCGACGTAGCTTTTGACGATGGTGCCGCTGCGCGGGGCGAGAATGCCGAAGTGCAGGTCTTCCGGCTGACGCTTCGGGATGGAGTCAATCTGCTCCCAGACGAGGCCGTATTGCTCGAGCCGGCGGCGGGTTTGTTCAAGGGCGGGGCCGCCCTGCTCAAGGGCGATCCGGTAGTCGTTGGCGGCGGCGAGGAGGGTGCGGCTGAAGAGGGTGACGAGCGGCTGGCGGCGGGTGATGGAGTCGCCCTCGCAGCTCATTGCGAGCCCATCGATGCGGCCTTCCACGGGAGAGCAGATGACGCCGTGGCGGGTCTCGTCTTCGCCGATCGTGCCGGAGATGCGCAAGGTGCGGATGAGGGGGCGGCGCTTTACCTCGGTGGTTTTCACGCCGACGACGTTTGGACTGCCGGGCGGCAGCATCACAATGCCCGCAGGATCGCACTCGAGGGTTTTCTCGCCGTCGTAATTCGGCACGAGGTCCATGCCGCAGACGGTGCAACGACCCGGCTGGTCCGCCTTGATCCACGGGTGCATGGGGCACTGGTGGTAGCGGGCTTTGCGCGCCGGCGCCGACTCGGCGGCGAGCGAGTGAAGCGGAAGCGCAATCGCGCAACCGAACCAAAGGGCCGCGACGGACAAGGAAAACGTGATGACGCGGGGGAATGTCATGGTGCGAGGCGGCGGATTGCGCCGCCTCCATCACACTAGGGAATGACGGGGATTGTCACGCGATAGAATCGGCGGGCCTGGGAATTACGGGTGGCGTCGGTGTCGGTGAAGGTGGCGGACGCGCCGTCGCTCGTCACGGAGCCGGCATCGACCCAGCTGCCGGTGGTGAGGTCGGTGGAGTATTGCACGGTATAGGTGGTGCCGGGGGTGGCCTTGAACTGGAGCACGGCGGTGTTGGTCGTGCCGGTGAGCGTAAAGCTGGAGACGGCTAGGTCCTCGATCGTGTTGTTCACCACCACGAACTGGCCCATCAGGCCCTCGTCCTCGTGATTGGAGAAGTGGCAGTGATACATGAACGGGTTGGTGTTGCTGGCGAAGCCGTCGAACTTGGCGATGAAGGTGATGGTCTGGCCCTGGCCGATGAACAGGGTGTCCTTCCAACCCTGCTCATAGGTTTTGATGCCGGTGTTGTTGCCGCCGGTGCGCGAGGTCAGGTTGAACTGGATGTCGTGGATGTGGAACGAGTGGCTGAAGCCGGAGTTGTTGGTGATCGTCCATTTCTCGACCGCGTTGAGGTTGAGGGTCTGGTTGTAAACGTCGGGATCGAAGGCGAGGTTATCGAAGGTGAAAAGCGGGGTGGCCGAGTTGGGGAAACCACCGGTGATGGTGACGGTGCGGCTTCTGGTGACGTTGGTGTCGGTCCAGAATGTGTTGGCTGTGAGCGTGGCCGGGCGGGTGGTGACGGGCGTGGTGGCCGTGGTGGTGGCACCGACGTTGATGTGGAGAATGTTGAAGGTGACGCCATTCAAGAGACTGCCGAACTGCCCGCTGGTGGCGGCCTCGCCGCCGGGGAAATCATTCGCCTGGCCGGAATTGAAGGCCTGCAAATCGAAGGAGGAGCCCACGGTGGCGCCGGTGAGATCGACGAGGATCTCGGCGCGCTCGCCGACGGCGAGCACGAGGCGGGTCAAGGCGACGGGGGCGTTGACCAAACCGCCGTCGGTGCCGATTTGATAGAAGGTGCGGCCGTCGCTGAAGCCGAGGTTGTAGCTGCGCTCGATCTCGGCGTTGAGGATGCGCAGGCGGACGTATTGCTTGGGCAAGGTGACCTGCGGGCTGAGGGTGCCGTTGACCACCATGTAGTCGCCGTAGGCGCTGGTGGTGACGCCGCTGAAGCCGGAAACGAACTGGTTGGCGGCGAAGCGGCGACTGGTGAGGGCGAGGGGGATGTCGTCCACGCCGTAGGTGCGGGGCAGGTTGAGCGCGGACTCGATGGGATCGCGGATGATGATCATGCCGCCGGCGCCGTGGGTGAGCTGGTCCTGCGTGTAGGTGTGGAGGTGGGGGTGATACCAGTAGGTGCCTGCGTTGTTATCGACCTTGAAGCTCGGCGACCAGGTGGTGCCGGCGGGGATGGTCTGGTGGGGGCCGCCGTCCATGATGGCGGGGATGTGGAAACCGTGCCAGTGGGTGGTGGTGGTGTCGGGGAGATTGTTGGCGACGTTCATCTGCACCCAGTCGCCCTTGTTCAGGATCAGGGTGGGGCCCCAGAAAAGCATGTTGTTGTAGGCGTAGGTAGTGGTGTCGGCGGTGTTCTGGAACGCGGCGTTTCCGAAGCGCTTGGTGGCGGTGTGGAGATCCAGGTTGAAGGTCGTGCCAGTCATGACCTCGGGGATGATGAGCGGGTTGTAAGTCTGGGCGGCGGTGAGCGTGACCTTAACCGGCGCGGTGGTGGCGGTGTTGCCCGCGCCATCGTAGGCGACGGCGGTGATGCCGTTGGTGCCGTAGCCGAGCGGGACGGTGACGGACCAGGTGGCGAAGCCGTTCGCGGTGGTGGCGGTGACGCCGTTGACGGTGACGTTGCTGATCCCGGTGAGGGCGTCGGAGCTGGTGCCGCTGACGGTGACGGTGTTGGTCGCGGTGGAAACGGCCGAGGCAGGCGTGGTGATGGCGACGGAGGGAGCGACGGCGTCTTGAACCGTGGATACAACGTTGCTGTAGCCGGAGGAGCCGATGGCGTTGGTCGCGAGGACCCGGTAGTAGTAGGTCAGGCCGTCCGAGAGACCGGAGAACGTGGCGAGGGGACTGGTGGTGGTCTGCGACGATACCAGGCTGCTGAAATCCGCGACGGTCGAGAGCTCCACGGTGTAACTCGTGGCACCGGATACGGCGTTCCAGGCGACGGTCTTCAAGGTGCCCAGGCTGTAGGCGGTGAGGGTGGTGAGGGAAGGCGCGGACGGCGGCGTGTTGGAGCTGACGGCGAGCGCGACGGCGCGGGTGGTGGTGCCGGTGCCGTTCGTGCTGTTGGTGAACGTCAGGGTGTCGCTGTAGCTGCCGGCGGAGAGGCTGTTGGCGGCGGTGTTGAACGAGGCGGTGACGAGGGTGCTGGTGCCCGCTGCGAGGGTGCCGCCGGTGCCGGAGAGCGTCAGCCAGGCGGCGGTCTTGGCGGCGGTCCAGTTCATCGCAGCGGTGCCGGTGTTGGTCAGGGTGTAGCTCGTGCTCGCGGGGGAGAACGAGCCGCCTTCGGGACCGCTGGCGGAGATGCCGCCGACGGGCGTGACGGCGAGCACAGGGGCGGCGGTGGCGACGGTGTAGGAGCTGTTGCCACTGACGGTGGAGGCGGCGGCGCTGTCGGTCGCCGTGATGGTGAAGCTGACCGTGGTGCCGGCGGTCTGGGCGGGGATGGCGGTGTAGCCATAGACGCCATCGCCGGCGGTGCCGTCGCCGTTGGCACCGTTGTCGAGCATGGCGACGGTGACGGGCGAGCTGGTGCCGCCGACGACGACCTTGATGTCATCGAGCATGACCTTGGGCGTGGTGGACATGCCGGGGCCGGCGAAGCGGAAACGGAGCTTGAGCGTGCTCACCCGCTCGCTGGCGGAGAGCGTGTAGGACTTGAGGGTGTAGGCTTGATTGAGGCCGGTGAGCTCGCTGAGGCGGGTGGTGTAGGTGGTGCCATCGGTGGAGGTCTGAAAATCCCAGCCCTGGGTGCCGGTGAGGCCGCTGGTGGCGATGTAGAACTCGACGGTCGCGGAGGTGCCGGTGGCGTTGATGGCGTTGGTGGTCGTCATCGTGCTGTTGGCGATGGGCGGAGCGTTGGCGGTGATCTCCATGCCGTATTGGTTGCCTTGGCCTGACGCGGTGTGGTTGGCGGCGGTGGTCTGGGCGAAGGGCGAGGCGGGCGGGCCGGCGAAGGTAATCGTCCAGGGGTAAACGGTGCCGGTGCCAGCCCAGTTGGCGGTGGCGGCGGTGCCCATGGTCTCGTAGAAGACGGTCGTCGCGCTGGTGCCGGCGTTGTAGGTGAGCTGGGCTTGGGAAATGGTGCGGCCCGACGGAGGGGTGACCGTGGCCGTGACCGTGACGGCGTCGGCGCTGGTGGGCGCGGCCGGACTGAGCGCGATGGACGTGATGACCGGCGCGCTGGCGGTCACGGTCAGCGTAAAGGCGGTGCTGGCGGTGGCGGAGCCGTCGCTCACGGTGACGGTGATGGTGGCGCTGCCGGTCTGGCCCGAAGCCGGGGTGACGGTGACGGTGCGGCTGGAGCCGCTGCCGCCGAAGGTGATGCTGGCATTGGGAACGAGAGTGGTGTTCGACGAGGTGCCGGAGAGCGTGAGACTGGTGGCGGCGGTCTCGGCATCGGAGATCGTGAAGGCGAGGGCGGAGGTCGAGGTGTTCTGCGGGATGGATTGCGCGGAGAGGGCGGAAATGACAGGGGAGGTGTTGGGGATGCCGGCCGCATTGTAGCTCGTGATGGCGCTTTGGGCGACGGTGGCGGCGGTCTGGCCGCCGGCATCGTAGGTGGCGAGAGCGGTGCGGCTCACCCGGCCGTATTCGGTGCCGGATGAGGCCAGCATGGCGTAGGTGGAGGACTTCGAAGTGCCGGTGGCGACGAGGCCGGTGGCTTTGCTCGTCCAGGTGGACTGGTTGGGGGAGGCGTCCACGGAGTAGGTGCCGCCCTCGACGGCGCTCCAAGTGAGGGTGACGTTGGGTGAAGACACGCTCGGGGTGGCGATGGTGACGGGGGTGTTGGCGCCGCCGAGGAACTGGGTGGTCACGGTCTCGGAGATGGTCGTGGCGCCGCCGGTGGGATTGCCGTAATACTGGCGGCCGGTGGTGTAGGGGAACAAGGGCGTGCCGTCGGCGTAGATGGTGACGAAGTAGGCCCAGGTGCCGGCGGGGAACTCGGGGGTGACGCAGAAGCGGGCGTTTTGCTCGTTGAGGTCGAAATCGCGGACGGTGGCGCCGGTGGTCTGGGTCTGGCCGAGATCGCCACGGTAGTCGAAGTCCTCGATGAAGTGGCCCAGCAGGTAAGTCGCGCTGATGGCGGGACCGTATTGAGCGGCGGTGAGGGTGGTTTTACTTTGGATACGCTGGGCCCAGAGCGGGAGGACTTGGCGGACGGTGATGGCGGTGGTGCCGTTGGTGCCGTCGCGCAGGGTGAAGCCCGAGACCATGCGGCGCAGGCCGCTGGAGGCGTTGGTGGGGTCGGAGTAGCCGTAGGGACCGTAAACCGGGAGGCCGTCGGCCGCCCAGGCGAGGATGGGCGAGTGCTGGGTGACGGCGGCGGCGCTCTCGGTGTAGCGATTGGTGGTGGAGTTGTAGTCCACGTGGTCGCCGAGCTGGTAGCGGAGGGCGATGGGCTGGGCGTGGTAGTGGTAGTTGTTGCCCGCCTGGTGGGCGAGGGCGGGGTCGAAGGTGACGCCCTCGTTGTGGTAGCCATCGCGATTCCAAATGCCGTCACCGGTGACGCCGTTGGTGGGGGTGGCGTCGGTGGCGCTGGCGTTTGAGTAAGAGAAGGCGTCGCGGCTATCGAACATGGAGACGCCATTCACCATGCGCCCGGTGGCACCGAGGCCGGTGCCGGTCTTGGTGGTCGGAATGACCGGCGTGCGCGGGATGCGGTAGATCGTGGACGTGTTGGACGGGAAATTGGGAAAGTTCGTCGTCTTGGCCGCATTGAGATACCACGGACCCATGAAGTGGGAGGCGAGGCCGGTGGTGCGGATGTAAACCCAGGAAGCGGAGTAGCTCACCTCGCTCACGTCGGCGTAGGTGGGGCTGGACTGGGTGCCGGAGCCGCGCGTCCAGGTGGTGGAGGTGGTGCCGGCGGTCTCGGCGGCGGTGCTTTGGTAAATGCGCGCGTAGCTGCCGGAGTTTGTGGTAAACCATGAGGTCAGCTGCGGATCGGCACGGGAGATCAGGGAACCGAGCGCGAGGCTGAGAATGAGGAGCAGGCGTTTCATGGTTTCGGTGGGGTTTATTGTTATAGAATTCAATTCACTCACCGACACGGATTGGGGCCGGCGGGGAGGATGGAGGCAGTGCCCGGCCTGCCGCAGTCGTGCAAATCGACCAAAGAAAAGTGCGGGGTGGATAGGATTCGAGGCATGGCGAACGCACGGAGTGTAACCTGTGTTCGTAAGGAATGCGTGTGGAGCCAAGAGGCTAATTGTTAGCCAATGGTAAAGTTTACGCGAATCCTTGGCTCGCAGGTCGCGGTATTGTGCATGAACCTAAATCCGGCGATGGAAACCGCGGATTACGCGAATGAACGCGGATATCAGAAAATTACGAAATATCCGTGACTCACCCGCCAGGAGACTTGTCTGGGCGACTGGTTTTTTCTGTATCCTGTTTTATCCGTGTAATCCGCGTAATCCGCGGTCGGTTTGAACTGCCGTTTCAAGGTTTAGGCATAAAAAAACCCCGTCGCTTTGAGGCGACGGGGCTTGGGAGCGAAACG
>JBEGTN010000269.1:0-2982 GCA_041179405.1 Verrucomicrobiota bacterium | reverse complement strand
ACCTCCGCCGGTCGCCTCGCCGCCGACGAGCTCGCCCTGCGCCTGCCCATCGTAAAGGGCTACGCGGTGCGCAGCTCCGTCCTCAATTTCGCCCACACCCTCGCCGTGTTGCTTGAGAACGGCATCACCACCGCCGAGGCGCTTCGCCTCGCCGAGAAAACCATCGCCAACGAGGCCGTCCGCGCCCGCCTCCGCGAGGCGACCGACCGCGTGCTCGAGGGCGAAAGCCTTTCGCTCGCCCTCGGCCGCACCGGCATCTTTGCTCCGCTGCTGCTTGATCGTCTCGCCGTCTCCGAGCAGACCGGCAACCTCGCCCCCGGCCTGCGCGACATCGCCCGCAGCTGCCGCAACGACCTCGACCGCTGGTTAAACACCTTCACCAAGAGCATCTCGGCCGGCGTGCTCGTCGTCGCCTTCAGTTTCGTCGCCTTCATCGCCTACGCCATCGTCAGCGCCGTCTTCCAGGTCAGCGCGAGCTTCCGGTTCTAATCAGAGAAAAACCGGCGGCGTCTGCGGATTTCGCCCTTTAGGATTTCTGATTTCGCTCCTTCATGGCGCTCATGCGCCTCCTGGTTTCCAACGACGACGGCATCGCCTCGCCCTTCCTTCACGCCTTGGTTCACGCCCTGATTGCCGACGGACACTCGCTCTTCGTCGTCGCCCCGCTGCACGAACAGAGCTGGACCGGCGCCAGTAAATGTCGCCATCGCCCCGTCGCTTCCACGCTCGCTGACTTCGGCTTTGGCTGTCCCACCTGGACCGTGGACGGCACTCCTTCCGACTGCGTAAACATCGCCCTCGCCCACCTCCTGCCCGGCGGCCCCGCCGCGCTCGACGGCGTCGTCAGCGGCATTAATCTCGGCCTCAACACCACCCTCGGCTTCATCCTCGCCAGCGGCACCATCGCCGCCGCCTGGGAGGGGGCACTCCACGGGCTCCCCTCCGTCGCCTGCTCGCAAGACATCAGCCAGGACGAGTTTCTCACCCTCCAAAAAGCCACCTCGCTCGCCTCCCTGCCTGCCCTCGCCACCACGATCGCGCACAGCGCCGCCCACGCCGCCCGCCTCGCCGGCGAACTCCTGCCCGCCACCGGTCGCGAAAAATTCCTCGTTCACAACCTCAACTTTCCCGTGGGCTGCATCCCCGCGACCCAGCTCGTGCGCACCGTCCCCGCGCGTGTCATCGTCCCCGGCCTCTTCAGCCCCGCCGCCGACGACGGCACCCACCGCTTCGTCTTCGCCAACGTCATCGACCGCTCCCCGCCCGGCATCGTCACCGACAAGGCTACCGTCGCCGCCGGCCATATCAGCCACAGCGTGCTCGACTACACCCGCCTATAAAATACCGCAGCAGGCTTGCCCCGTTCCCGCCGACTGCCTTTTGTCCCCCCATGAGCGTCACTGAACTCCAGGACACGATCAGCCGCCTGAGCCCGCTGCAAAAGCGCGCAGTGACCCGCTACATCAACTATCTCATGGCGGAGGATGCTCCCGCGACCGTCGCCCGCCGACGCCGAATCACCCGCGTCATGAAAGAAATGGACGCAGGCAAAACGCTGACGCTCGAGCAAGTCCGCCGCCTCCGCGCCCAAAAGTAAGTCGTCGCCATGCGGCCTTACCATCTGGTGTTTTCCCGCCCTGCGGCCGAGTATTTCCGAAAGGCAAAGGGTGCCGTCTTTCGGGAACTTGAGTCCGAACTTGATCGACTCGTCCTCCAGCCGCATCGCCCTGCCGACCTTGCGGACCGAGGCGAAGATGGACGCCCCGTTTCAATCCGATTTCTTCGTCACAGTGCGATCACTTACGCCTTGGATGATGCGGTCCGTGAAGTCCGAGTGATCCTGCTCGAATCGCTCGGCCGCTGATTTCCTCCACCATGTCTGAACTCCTCTCCCACGCCACCACCCTGCGCGATGCCGTTGACCGCCTCCGCTTCGCCCTGCCCGTCGCCTATACTTACAACCCCTTGAGCTACGCTTGGGCCCCTCACGCCGCCTACCTCACCCGCTACGGTGCCGCCCCGAAGCGCGTCGTCTTCCTCGGCATGAACCCCGGCCCCTTCGGCATGGCCCAGTGCGGCGTGCCTTTCGGCGAGATCGCCGCCGTGCGTGACTGGCTGCGTATCAACGAGCCCGTGGACATGCCCTTCCCCGAGCACCCCAAGCGCCCGATCACCGGCTTCGCTTGCACCCGCAGCGAGGTCAGCGGCAAACGGCTCTGGGGCCTCTTCGCCGCCCGCTTCGGCACCCCCGAGGCCTTCTTCGCCGACCATTTCGTGCTCAACTATTGCCCCCTCGTCTGGATGAGCGAGAGCGGAGCCAACCTCACGCCCGACAAACTCACCGCCGCCGAACGCGCCGCGGTGGACGCCCCTTGCCGCGCCCACCTCCGCGCCGTGCTCGATACCCTCCGCCCCGCCCACCTCGTCGGCGTCGGAGCCTACGCCGCGCAAAAATTCGCCGAGATCACCACCCCTGCCGACCCCTGGAAAATCACCCAGATTCTCCACCCCAGCCCCGCCAGTCCCGCCGCCAACAAAGACTGGTCCGGCGACGTCACCCGCACCCTCGTCGCCGCTGGAATCTGGACCGCCTGATTTACCAGCCTTTCCTTTTTGCGTCTTCTGCGTCTCTTTGCGGCCATCTCCTCTCCATGATCGAAGTCGAAAACCTCACCCGCATCTTCCGCACTTATAAGAAAAAACCCGGCTTCTGGGGCGGCGTGAAGGGCCTTTTCCATCGCGACTTCGAGGAACTGGCCGCCGCCAAGGACATCTCCTTCTCCATCGCCGAGGGCGAGTTCGTCGGCTTTCTCGGCCCCAACGGCGCCGGTAAAACCACCACCCTCAAAATGCTTTCGGGTCTCATCTACCCGACCAGCGGTCGCGCCACCGTCGCCGGCTACAATCCCTCCAAACGCGAGACCGCCTACCGCCGCCTTTTCGCTCTCGTGATGGGGCAAAAAAACCAACTCTGGTGGGATC
>JBEGTN010000268.1:0-2748 GCA_041179405.1 Verrucomicrobiota bacterium | reverse complement strand
CGACCTTCAGGCCGGGAAAATCATACTCCGGTCGCGGCGTGACCAGGTCGTTGCCCGCCGCCGCCTGCCAGGCCAGAAACTCCGCGCTCACCTCCACGCACACCGTATGGCAACCCGCGTCCTCCGCGCAGGTGTGGCAGGCGCCATCGCGGAAAAACCCGGTCATGGGATTCACACTACAGGGCTTGAGCGGACCGCCCAGGACGTTCACCGCCGGTGCTTTTTGCATGACCGCACCGTCACCGCCCCGCCGCCGCGCCGCAATCGCTTTGTCAATCTTGGTTCCCCGTCGCGCAGTCCCCGGGTGTTTGTGTAGGATTGAACGTGAGTTCAATGGCTTGGTTCCCGGCATACGCCGCCAAAGGAGCGGGAGCTTCCAGCTCCCTTCCCTGCTCCCTTCCGACAACACGGGAGCAAACGGGAGCAAGATGCTCGCGCCACCTCCGCCCCCTAATTCCTTCTGTCCCTCCCCCGTGTTGTGCGTTTAGTTCGACCTTCACCCGTCTCACGCCATGTCAACCCGCACTCACCTCGATCCTCACGCATTGGCCCGCTCTCGGGCCGAGGCGGGTGCCAGGCTCGTGCTGCGCGGCGTCGCGCTTAACCTCGGCCTCGCGATCATCAAGTTCGCCGGCGGCATCCTCGGCCACACCTACGCCCTCATCGCCGACGGGATCGAGTCGCTCATGGACGTGTTCTCTTCCCTCCTGGTCTGGGCGGGCTTCCGCGTCGCCGCCGTCCCGCCCGACGCCGACCACCCCTACGGCCACGGCAAGGCCGAGCCTCTCGCCGCCCTCGGCGTAGCGCTCGTGATCTTTTTTGCCGCCGGCTGGATCGGCGTCCACGCCGTGCAGCAGATCATGACCCCGCACCAGGGCCCGCACTGGGGCACCTTGCCGCTGCTGGTCTTCATCGTCGCCGTGAAGTGGCGCTTCGCCCGTCGCATGGACAAGGCCGGCGCGGACTCTGCCAGCACCGCCCTCGGTGCCGAGGCCTGGCACCACGCCGCCGACGCCCTCACCTCCGCCGCCGCCTTCATCGGCATCTTGATCGCCGTGCTCGCCGGCCCCGCCTACGCCGCCGCCGACGACTGGGCCGCCCTCGCCGCCTGCGTCGTCGTCACCTTTAATGGCGTCATCGTCTTCCACCGCGCCCTCGGCCAGGTCATGGACACCGCCGCCCCCGCCTCCGTGACGGCCGAAGTCCGCCGCATTGCCGCTGCCGTGCCGGGCGTGGACGGCCTGGACAAATGCCACCTCCGTCGCAGCGGCCTGGCCCTGCTCGTGGAGATCCACATCGAGGTAAATCCCGCCCTCACCGTCCGCGAGGGCCACGATATCGCCCATGCCGTGCAGGACGCCCTCGTCGGCGGCGGTCTCGCCATCACCCACGTGGCCGTCCACGTTGAGCCCTCCCGCATCGCTACTTCATCTTTCATCGCCACATCATGAGCTCCCGCAATCCCGCCCTCCCGCTCAGCACCAACCGCCACCTCCTTCGCTGGATCGAGAAGATGGTCGCCCTCACCACGCCCGCCGCCATCCACTGGGTGGACGGCTCGCAGGAGGAATACGACACGCTCTGCGCCGAGCTCGTCGCGGCCGGCACCTTCACCAAACTCAATGAGGACCTCTGGCCCGGTTGTTTCCTCGCCCGTTCCGACCCCGGCGACGTCGCCCGCGTCGAGGACCGCACCTTCATCTGCGCCCTCTCCAAGGACAACGCCGGCCCCACCAACAACTGGGTCGAGCCCTACGAGATGCGCCGCAAACTCAAGGGACTCTTCGCCGGCTGCATGCGCGGCCGCACGCTCTACGTGTTGCCCTTCTCGATGGGGCCCGTCGGCTCGCCCATGTCCCAGCTCGGCGTGCAGCTCACCGACTCGCCCTACGTCGTCGTCAATATGCGCATCATGGCGCGCATCGGCCTGCCGGTCTTCGTCGAGATCGACAAGGCCGAGAAGCGCGTCGTCCCCTGCATGCACTCCGTCGGCCGCCCCCTCGCCCCCGGCGAGAAGGACGTGCCCTGGCCCTGCAACCCCGACAAATACATCGTCCACTTCCCCGAGAGCCGCGAGATCTGGTCCTTCGGCTCCGGCTACGGCGGCAACGCCCTCCTCGGCAAAAAATGCTTCGCCCTCCGCATCGCCTCCGCCATGGCCCGCGACGAGGGCTGGATGGCCGAGCACATGCTCATCCTCGGCGTCGAGGATCCGCACGGCAAAAAAACCTACGTCGCCGCCGCCTTCCCCTCCGCCTGCGGCAAGACCAACTTCGCCATGCTCATCCCCCCGGCCCCCCTGGCCGCCCAAGGCTGGAAGGTCACCACCGTCGGCGACGATATCGCCTGGCTCAAGCCCGACTCCGAGGGCCACCTCCGCGCCATCAACCCCGAGGCCGGCTTCTTCGGCGTCGCCCCCGGCACCTCGGTCAAAACCAACCCCAACGCGATGGCCTCCCTCGCGAGCAACACCATTTTCACCAACGTCGCCCTCACTTCCGACGGCGGCGTCTGGTGGGAAGGCATGACCGACCAGCCCCCCGCCGAATGCACCGACTGGCAGGGCAAAAAATGGACGCCTGCCCTCGCCAAGGAAACCGGCGCCAAGGCCGCCCATCCCAACTCCCGCTTCACCGCTCCGGCCAAGCAGTGCCCCACCATCGACCCCGATTGGGAGCACCCCGCCGGCGTTCCCATTTCCGCCATTATCTTTGGTGGCCGTCGCGCCACCACCATGCCGCTCGTCAC
>JBEGTN010000267.1:0-3643 GCA_041179405.1 Verrucomicrobiota bacterium | reverse complement strand
CATGCGCCCGGCCACGCGGTGGTGTCCATCGCCGGCGCCGAGGGCGGAGCCGTATCCGCCGCGCCTTACGGCAGCGCGAGCATCCTCGTCATTTCCTGGATGTATATCCGCATGATGGGCGGGGCCGGTCTCACTGAGGCCACGGCCCTCGCCATCCTCAACGCCAACTACGTCGCCCAGCGCCTCGAACCTTGTTTCCCGGTGCTCTACCGCGGTCCCTCCGGCCTGGTCGCGCACGAGTGTATCATCGACCTGCGCGGTTGGAAAAAACACGGCCTCGAAGTCGAGGACGCCGCCAAGCGCCTGATGGATTACGGCTACCACGCCCCGACAATGAGCTGGCCGGTCGCCGGCACACTCATGATCGAGCCCACCGAGAGCGAGACGCAGGCCGAGCTGGATCGCTTTTGCGATGCCATGATCGGCATCCACGGCGAGATGCAGGCGGTCGTGAACGGCGAGGCCGACAAGCTGGACAACCCGCTCAAAAACGCCCCGCACACCGTGCATGTTCTCTGCGCCGACGACTGGAGCCGCGCCTACAGCCGCGAGCAGGCCTGCTTCCCCGCGCCCTGGACGCGGGTGAGCAAGTTCTGGCCGGCGGTCGGCCGCGTGGACAACGTTTACGGTGATCGCAACCTCGTGTGCAGCTGCGTCGGCATGGAAGCCTACGCCGAGGCGCGTTGATTTTCATTCGCCTTCAAGATGGTCCTCTTTGGTTTCCAACGGAATCAGGCTGCGCTGACCTACACCGAAAAGTAGAGGGAGCTTCCAGCTCCATTCCGTAAACGCGGGAGCAAGATGCTCCCGCTACCCTCTCCCAGGAGGCCACCGAGATCCCGGCTCATCTCATCTCCTCGCTTGCTTTCTTTTCCCTCAAAACGTCTGGCACGTTATTTGAGGTGCGCTATCCGAGGTTATTCCATGGAGGCGGGCGCAAAAAAGCCGCCGTCCCCGTTTAACGGGAACGACGGCATGGCGAAGTGGGTCGGGCTGGGCTTTTTAAAGCGCGGCGGGGATGACGACCTGAGCGTTACGGCCACGCTTGCTGACCGCTTGGGCGGAGGACTTGGCGAAAAACTCCACGATGTGGCTGAGGTCGGAGTAGCCTTGTGTCTTCAGGAGTTCCTCGACCTTGCTGATGGCGGCGGCCAGTTCAGTGCTGGCGACGGGGTCGAGCGGGCTGATCTCGCCGGTGTCCTTGGCGACAACATGATAGGCGGCCTGCTTTTGGTCGCTCATCTGGTAGAGGCTTGTGCCGTTATGGAAGAAGGAACGGCGCACGAGGCCGATTTCCTCGAAGGCGGCCAGGCAACGGTAGACGGTCACCAAATCGCATGACTTATTGTGCAATTCGGCGTGGATATGCTCGATGCTGACCGGTGCTTCGTTGCCGATAAGAACCTTGAGAATGGCGATACGAGGCTGGGTGATGCGCAGCGCGGAGGCACGCAGGCGGGCGCAGGCGGCGTCGACTCTTTCTTTGGGTGCGACCGGGGGTTCTCCGCCGTGCAGGGGGTGGTTGGTTTGAGTGGTGGCGATCATGGATTAGTTTCCTTAGTTAAAGGCGCTAAGCTATTGTCATTGGATTGAAACACAAATAGGAAAAGCGCCCGATTCGCACAGAAGCGGTCGTGGGATGCCCGAACTGTCTGGGTTTGAACCGCTAAATTTCGCTAAATACCGTTCAATCACCCCCCAAGCTCAAACTTGGCAGAGGAGCCAGCGAAGGTAACGAAGACGTTATTCTCCCTTCCGCTAGCACAAAACCGCTGTCAGCGGCGAATCGCCGCCAGTTTCGCTTTGCAGCTTTTGCAGGTGAAGTTTGCGCTGGTCGCATGCTAAACAAAGGTAAATTCACGGCGTTGGTCACGGGAGCATCACGCGGCATCGGTCGCGGCATAGCGTTGGAGCTGGCGAAGGCCGGCGGTCTGGTGGCGATCAACTACGCCGGCAACGAGGCGGCGGCCAACGAGGCGCTGGAGTTGGTGCGCGCCGCCGGTGGCGATGGCTTTATCGTCCAGGGCGATGTTTCGGTGGCGGCGGATCGGGCGCGAGTGGTGGCCGAGACGGTGCGCCAGTTTGGCCGGATTGACCTGCTGGTGAATAATGCGGGGGTCGCTCCGACGGTTCGCGCCGACTTGCTGGATGCGGGCGAGGAGAGTTTTGACCGCCTGTTTGCCATCAATCTGAAAGGACCGTTTTTCCTGACCCAGCTCGTCGCCAAGCAGATGCTGGAGCAGGCGCCGGATGCGGAGGGGTTTCGCGGTCGCATCGTGAACATCACCTCGATCTCGGTCTATACCGCCTCGATCAATCGCGGCGACTACTGCATGGTGAAGGCGGGGCTGGCGATGATGACGAAGCTCTTCGCCGACCGCTTGGCCACGGCGGGCATCAATGTTTACGAGATTCGCCCCGGCGTGATCGCCACGGATATGACCGGCGGGGTGAAGGCCAAATACGATAAACTCATCTTGGAGGATGAGCGTGGTATCACGCCGATCCGCCGTTGGGGCAAACCTGAGGACATCGGCCGGGCGGTGCGGGCGATCGCCGAAGATCGTTTCCCCTTCACCACCGGCACTGCCTTCGACGTCGATGGCGGATTTCACCTGCAGCGGCTTTGAGGTGGTGGGCTGATACCTATCAGTCTTAGCCACCCGCATGGAAGATGCCGAGACCGTTGCATGGGCTTTGTAACCTGTTGCTAAAATAGTTCTTATGTTTCTTTGACGTTTCAGCGGATAACTCAAGGAAATGCACAAAAACCAATTACGCAGAGGCCACCGAGCCTAGCCCACAGAGGAGGGGAGGCCTGTAGGTCGAGCGTCAGAATAAGTGTAATAAACTGACGCATAAAAATGAAGAAAGCGCCTACTGGCCCTGCGCGACACGCCGCCGGCCTTTAAACGCCGCAACCTCTTTATCTCCGCGCCCGACCTGCCGGTGCGCCTACGCCGAGGCCGCCCACCAGTATCGTCCGACACCAAACGAGCCACTAACGCTGCCCGCCAACGCCGCTTTCAGCAAAAACGCCGCACACTCCTGCGCGATCTGCTGCAACGCGTGGGCTGAGGGCGAAATACAACAATACTTGGCAAGCCCCCATCGCTTGAAGGACCCTTTTCAGCACTATATTTATCGCGTCACTTCCAATGCAAATCCAGTGAAACCGTAGCGCCGCTCCAGCTGTGTTCGCGTCAATTTCTTGGGTCCAACCATCGGGTCGCCGACCTCGAACACTTCACCCATTCGCGAGGTGAGGGCGATAAAATGTCCACGTCCATCGACGGTCACCCCAACGACGGCGGGCAAACGAACCGAGTCGTTAAAGCCACCGGGCTGCATGCCAAAACGCGCCGTCAAATCCTGGCTTCGGATGAAGCGCGCTAAATACCAAGCCTCCGTGCCCCCGATATAGGTGTGGGCGGCACGGATTATCTCCGACTCGTCCGCCTTTACACCCAGAGCTCGCAACACAGTAGCAGTGCTCGCAGGTCCGCAGCTCGAAAGCGTGCTCTGTATGCAGACATTGTGCGTCCATGTATCGCGCAGTGTCGCCGTGTTCAATGGCCCGAACACCGGCTTTAAGAAAGGTCCCCACGTAACACCTACTGTCGCCAATAATGGCAACACGAGC
>JBEGTN010000266.1:0-5580 GCA_041179405.1 Verrucomicrobiota bacterium | reverse complement strand
TTGGGGCCGCCGCCGAGGATCATGATCTTCTTTTTGCCCTTGGGCGGCATGACCTCGTTCTCGTCGCCATAGGACGAATAGTAATACGGCGTGAAGGCCTCGAACTCGGCCGCGCAGGTATCGACTAGGCGGTAGGTGGTGCCGAGGCCGCGCTCCCTGCGGGCGGCGCGCACGGCGAAGAGATCGGGGGCCTTGAGGATGCCGGCGAGCTGGGCGTCGGAGAAGCCGGCCTGCTTGGCCTGGCGAAGCAAGGCGAGCGGCACAGTGGCGAGTGTGTGGGCCTTCAACTCGACTTCGATGGCGTAGATTTCCTTGAGCTGGGTGAGGAACCAGGGGTCGATCTTGGAGAGATCGAAAATCTGCTCGACGGTGTAGCCCGCCATGAAGGCGAAACGCAGGTAAAACACGCGCTCGTTATTGGGCGTAGCGAGCTTGGAGCGGATGGTCTTGTCGTCGGGCGGCGTGTCGCCGCCGAGTTTGCCGCCGCCGAAGCCGAAGGCCCCGACCTCGAGGGAACGCAGCGCCTTTTGGAAGGATTCCTTAAAGGTGCGGCCGATGGCCATGGCCTCGCCGACCGACTTCATGGCGGAGGTGAGGGTGGTGTCGGCACCGATGAATTTCTCGAAGGTGAAACGCGGGATCTTCGTCACCACGTAGTCGATGGTGGGCTCGAAGCTGGCCGGCGTGAGGCGGGTGATGTCGTTGCGCAGCTCGTCAAGGGTGTAGCCGACCGCGAGCTTGGCGGCGATCTTGGCGATAGGGAAACCGGTGGCCTTGGAGGCGAGCGCGGAGGAGCGCGACACGCGGGGATTCATCTCGATGACGACCTGGCGGCCGGTCTTCGGGTCGATGGAGAACTGGATATTGGAACCGCCGGTCTCGACGCCGATCTCACGGATAACAGCGAAGGAGGCGTCACGCATGACCTGGTATTCCTTGTCGGTCAGCGTCATCGCGGGGGCGACGGTGATGGAGTCGCCGGTGTGCACGCCCATCGGGTCGAAGTTTTCGATGGAGCAGATGACGACGCACTGGTCCTTATGGTCACGCATGACCTCCATCTCGTATTCCTTCCAGCCGAGCAGACACTCCTCCACGAGGACCTCGTGAACCGGCGAAAGGTCGAGGCCGTTGGCGCAGATGCGCTCGAACTCTTCCCTGTTGTAGGCGATGCCACCACCGGAGCCGCCGAGGGTGAAAGAGGGGCGGATGATGAGCGGGAAATCACCGATGGCCTCGGCAGCGGCGCGGGCCTCTTCGAGAGTCTTGACCGTGCGCGAACGGGCGACGTCGAGGCCGATCTTGATCATGCACTGTTTGAAGAGCTCACGGTCCTCGCCTTTGTTGATGGCGTCGGGCTTGGCGCCGATCATCTCGACGCCATATTTGGCGAGGATGCCCTTCTCGTGCAGTTGCATCGAGAGATTGAGGGCGGTCTGGCCTCCGAGGGTTGGCAGGAGGGCGGAGGGGCGTTCGAGGGCGATGATTTTCTCCACAAAATCGACCGTGAGCGGCTCGATGTAGGTGGCGTCGGCGAACTCCGGGTCGGTCATGATAGTGGCCGGATTGGAGTTCACGAGAATGATGCGGTAACCTTCCTCGCGGAGGGCTTTGCAGGCCTGAGTGCCGGAGTAATCAAACTCGCAGGCCTGACCGATCACGATAGGACCGGCGCCGATAATAAGGATGGACTGGAGATCTGTGCGCTTGGGCATGGGCGTAGGAGTGGCGCAGGGTTGGGTTCCGCGCCCCTACCGGGCAAGCGGAAAGGTCCGTTTAGGCTTAAAACGCAGAGGATATTCTGGGCACCCCGCGCCAAACCGCAGATTTACCCGACCCGTCCCACATCCACCCCCAAAATACCGGCAGCCTGGGCCTTGTCGCCACGACAGGCGTGAAGGACCTTCTCGACGTAATGCTTTTCCTGGAGCGCAAGGAAATCCGCGAGCTTAAGCCAATCTTTAAGACTCTTAAGGCGTGAAGGTAACTGCTCCGCCCGAATCACGCGAAACTCCGTGGTGCTCGCGATTTGACTGACCACCAAGGCGAGCTCGGTGATGTTGCCGGTCCAAGCATAAGTCCGAAGTATGGCAAGCGCGTCAGGAGAAAACTCGATCAGCTTGGTCTCAAAATTTGGATTCGTTGCCAAAGAGGAGAAGTGCTTGAGCAAAACAGGTATGTCCTCGACACGTTCCCGTATGGGCGGGATCTGAAGCGGTAAAGTGGCCACGCGGTAAAACAACTCCTCGTGGAACTTACCCTCCTCCATCAAAGCCTCAAGATTAACGCTGGTTGCGCAAATGACACGGAAAGACTGGGCGTTACTGCGTAAAACAGTCACCAACTCGCGCTGCATCGTCACGTCCAGTTTCTCGAGATTATTCAAGAAAAGGGTGCCGCCATTCGCTTGCTTGACCCAAGTGCCGCCCGCGCCGTTCCCCCCTAACAAACCGGCATGAAAATCACTTTCACCGCTCAGGGCGCAATCTACCGAGATAAAAGGCGCGTCGGCCGGCGTGCTACTGGCGTGCAACATTTCCGCGATCGAGCTCTTTCCAGTGCCGACCTCACCGGAGAGCAGGACCGGATTACGAACGGAGATCAACTGTTTTACCTGCTGGACCATTCGCTTGTGCAACGCACTGACCCCGACAAGGTGCGTGTCGATATCGCGATGCACCACCGGGGCCAATGCCTTGCCCTCGACCAGTGTTTCGGTATTGTGCTTACGATACTCAAGCGCTCGCTTCAGAGTGGCGATCAGCTCCTCGACCCGAAAAGGTTTTTGAAGATAGTCGAAAGCGCCAAACTTAAGTGCCTGCACCGCGCTATCGTTCGATGCATAGGCAGTCATGATAATGACCACTGCACTGGGATCGTAGGCCTTGATCTGACGAAGCAGCGTGATGCCGTCCATCGGCTTCATGTCGATGTCCGCGAGAACAAGATCGTATTTCTCCGCTTTATAACGAACCAGGGCCTTTTCGCCGTCCGTGGCTATTGCAGTAGTGTAGCCTGTCGGCTGAATTACTGCTTCCAGCATTTCATGGATTGAAACGAGATCGTCAACGATGAGAACAGACGGCATATGAAACTAGGTGCAACCTAGGCTGAGGAAGGTGTAGAAAACAGGGGAAAGGGGGAACTTATTTTATCGACTCGTTACTTCAATCCACCGGCAACGGCTCCGAGCTGGAAGATGGGAAGGAACATCGCCATAACAATACCACCAACGACAACTCCCAGGAAAACAATCAAGATCGGCTCGATCAATGAGGTCAGCGAAGCGACAGTGGCCTCGGCCTCAACGTCATAGAAATCTGCGATTTTGGTCATCATGCCGTCCACGTTACCGGTGGACTCACCGGCCTTGACCATGTGCTTCATCATTGGAGGAAAGTATGCATTCGAGGCCAGCACATCTGAAACCTGCCCGCCTTGACTGACGTGACGGGCAATCTCGACACAAGCATCCTCGATTTGAACTTTGTTCGAAGCGGCTGATACGATTTCCAGCGTCCTTAAAATAGGCACGCCAGAACGGATCAGCGTGGCGTAAGTTCGACAAAAACGAGAGAGTGAAATCTTATGGATCAAGCTGCCGAAAATGGGCGCTTTTACCAGCAGGGTGTCCTTTAATCGCCGCCCCTTGGGTGTGGCGATAAACTTATTAACCCCCCAGAAAACGCCGTAAACAGCAGCCGCGAGATAAAAAAAGTTATGCTTAAGAAAATCGCTCAAGTTGATAAGCATCTGAGTAGGTGCAGGCAGCTTGGCGCCAAAGTCCGCGAACATCGCGGCGAACACGGGAATAACAAAAATCAGCAACACGTTCACCAAGGCGACGGCCAGACCGATCACCGCGATCGGATAGGTCATAGCGGACTTAACCTTCTTGCTCAACCTGACGCTGGCCTCGAAATAACCCGCCACCTTGGAGAGAATCTCCGACAGGTTACCAGACGCCTCGCCGGCTTCGACCATTGAAACGAAGAGCGTGTTAAAGGCGCGCGGGAAAAGTTTAACCGCATTGGAGAACGAGCTACCCTGCGAGATTTCAATGCGCACGTCGCGAATGATAACACGGAAAACCGGATCCTCGGTCTGATCTTGCAAGGCCTCCAGACACTGCACCAAAGGCAAGCCCGCACTCAACAAGGAAGCCAGCTGCTGGGTGAAAATCGCCAGCTCACCCAGGGGTAATTTATATTTCTTAGACTTCTTTTCGAACGATTTCTGCTTGGCTAACTGCTGAGAGGCCGCGAACGATCCCTTCTTGGCTGTCTTCGGCGCGGAAGATGACGCGGAAGCTGCGTCGGCTCGGGATGACTGACCTTGGGCGCTAGCGCTGCGTGTCGTTATAAATGCCATATACGTATCCTTGTGAGACTGCGGACAAAGCCGCAACTATTTCCTGCAATGCTGAAAATAATTACCCGATCCTTTGTCCATTCCTATGCCCGGCATCCTGAAATGACCTCCGTTTCATAGCAAAGGCGTGCTTGACCCCACGGCCCGCAGTCGAAAAGTCACCCCTGTGTTCGCGGCTGTAGTTTAGTGGTAAAACTCCACTCTTCCAAAGTGGTCTCGAGAGTTCGATTCTCTCCAGCCGCACCACTTGAGCTCCACAGGGGTATTCCGAAATACGGAAAACAAATAGTATCCCCAACGTCGGCGTCACTTTTCCATGCACCTCCCCTCCCCTGCCCGCTACGACAAACCCTCCATTTACCGCCGCTGCGGTCGCTCCGGCATCAAACTGCCCCTTATCTCGCTCGGCCTTTGGCATAATTTCGGCGGCGTCGATGTCTTTGAGAACAGCCGCTCCATCGCCCGCCGCGCCTTCGATCTTGGCATCACCCACTTCGATCTCGCCAATAACTACGGCCCGCCCCCCGGCTCCGCCGAGGAGAACTTCGGCAAGATCCTCGCCGCCGACTTCGCCGCCCATCGCGACGAGCTCATCATCTCCACCAAGGCCGGCTACCACATGTGGAATGGCCCCTACGGCGAGTGGGGCTCACGTAAGCACGTCCTTTCATCCCTCGATCAATCGCTCAAACGGCTGAAACTCGATTACGTCGATATCTTCTACCACCACCGCCCGGACCCCGATACCCCCCTCGAAGAAACCATGGGAGCCCTCGCCCACGCCGTCCGCTCCGGCAAGGCCCTCTACGTCGGCCTCTCCAACTACAAACCCGAGGACACCGCCCGCGCCGCCCGCATCCTCCGCGACCTCGGCGTGCCCGCCCTCATCCACCAGCCGGTTTACAACATGTTCAACCGCTGGATAGAACCCAAGCTCCTCGATGTCCTCGCCGAGGAAGGCATCGGCTGCATCCCCTTCAGCCCCCTCGCCCAAGGTCTCCTCACCAACCGCTACCTCGCCGGCATCCCCGAGGATTCCCGCGCCGCCAAAAACGGATTCCTGAAATCCGACCGCATCACGCCGGAACTAGTCGCCAAGCTCCAGGCGCTGAACGTCGTCGCCCAGGCTCGCGGCCAGTCCCTCGCCCAAATGGCCCTCGCCTGGACCGTGCGCGACCCGCGCGTCACCACCGCCCTCATCGGTGCCAG
>JBEGTN010000265.1:0-8527 GCA_041179405.1 Verrucomicrobiota bacterium | reverse complement strand
GTGCTGCCGCCAGCCTGGCTCGAGCTTGAGCCCGTCATCATCGAGGCGGTCAAAAAAACCGTTTTACGCGGCACGCTCCATGTGCGGGTTGAACTCGCCGCATCGGGTGCGGGTGGCGGTGATTTTGACGAGGCCTCGGCGGGTGCATGGCTTGATCGCATGGGGGCTTTTGCCGTCAAAAGAGGCGTTTTATTCAATCCGTCGTCAGAGGTTTTGGTGCAGGCCGCGTTACAGTTTAGATCACGTCAGGAACCGCCTGCGCTCGAGGTCGCGAAGCCAGTTGTCGTTGCCGCCACGGATGAGGCCCTGGCTGCCTTTTCCTCCATGCGTGCCAGCGAAGGTGCCGCATTGTTGGCGGACTTCGAGTCACGTCTTACCTTGATCGCGGCGCATGTGGAGGCCATCGCGGCGCGCGCGCCGGAGGTCGTCACGGCAGCCCGCGAGGCATTGTTGAAACGTCTGCGCGACGCCGGACTGGCCTTGGACGCAGGCGATGAACGCGTGCTCAAGGAGATCGCGCTTTTCGCGGACCGGTGCGATATCGCGGAGGAGTTGACCCGCTTCCGCAGTCACCACGCACAGCTCAAGAAACTCCTCGCGAGCGACGGCGAGGTCGGACGCAAGGCCGAGTTCATCCTGCAGGAAATGGGGCGCGAGGTGAACACCACCGGAGCCAAGGCCAACGACTACGAAATCGCGCGTCGTGTGATCGAGCTTAAGAACGAGTTGGAGCGCATCAAGGAACAGCTCGCCAACATCGAATGATCGCGTGCTTCCGGCTCAAAAGCTGGGCGCTCGTCGCTGTCGTGGCGTGCTGGCTGATGGACTGTCGTTCTTCGGCGGCAGCGGCGAGCGAACCAGGGCTCTTTGGCATTGAAAAACGTTTGTCCGGGAAATTCGGCGGCGAACTGAATCTAGCCGCCTTGTCCGGCCTTGGGCTGCGTTGGCACGCAGAGCTCGGCGACGGTCCTTCGCGATTGAATTTCAGCGCGGAGACCACGGGGCTGACCTTGCGATTGGAGGCCGCGCCTACTTCGGACGGCGGACTGCATTGGCATATAACACAAGGCGCGGGGGAACTCAGCGAACTTTGGCCGGTGCTAAAAACCACGCTTGGTAAAGCTGCGGGTGATTGGGTGGCTGGCGGTAAGATTGAAATCTCGGGCGAGGGGGATTGGTCTCCGTCCACCGGGCCGGTGGGAGTGGTGCGATTCGCTTTGCGCGACGGCTGGGCACGCTCGGATGAACTGGCGGTGGAATTGTCGGGCATCATGGCGGATGTGCAGTCGGTAGATTTTAAGGACGGCACTCTTGCCCTCGGGCAGAGCTTGCACGTCGCGAAGATCACGGCGGCGGGGGTCTTGGCGGAGCGGCTGGAGGTGCGGTTCAGTTTAGCAAAAGGGTGGGTGTTCGAGCTGGCCTCCGCCGATTTGGATGTGCTGGGTGGCAAGGCGCGGATAAATCCCTTTTCGTTTCCCTTATCGGCAAAGTCGGCCGAAGCCGACGCAGTGGTGGAGGGGATTTCGTTGGCCGAATTATCGTCGATGTTGCCCAGCGCGCTTTCGGGGGCCCAGGGTAAGCTGGGCGGGCGACTCAACTTGCGGTGGGACATCCAAGGCGGGCTGCAAATCAACACCGGCGGACTCGCCATCGTGAAATCAGACGATGCTGTGCTCACCCTTGCGCCGACTCCGGGTTTCCTCACCTCTAATATTCCTCGTCGCATACCACTGCTGCCACCCTGGTGCGGTCCGTTGGCGAGATGGATTGCGCCGGAGAATCCCGCCTACGCCTCTCTTCAGGCCATCGAGATGGGGCGCGCCGGGCTTGCCCTCGATAGTCTTGAGGTGGCCTTTAATACCAATCGAGCGGACGGCGAGCGCACTGCGACCGTGCGTTTGCAGGCCCACCCGGTGGGGATTCCCTTGATCGACAAGGTCTCCATCGAGGTGAATTTAGCAGGTGCATTGACCCGCGTGTTGCAACTCGGGCTGGACGGTCGGACGCGGCTCAACGTGCGCAAACCGTAGTTACACTCTATGCATACCAACCGGTTGGCCCGAGAAACTTTGTTTGCGCGTCGTGGGCTATCAGCCAACTGTCTGTCCATGCGCCTTTGGTTTCTTCTCCCCATCCTCGCCCTGACCGGCTGCATCCATGTCACGATGGACCCGATCCAGGTTCACGCCGTGGTCGATGTGAACGTGAAGGTGGATCAGGCGCTCACGGACTTTTTTGGTGATCTCGATTCCAAGTCCAAGACGATTAAAACCCCGTAAGCTGTTCCTCCCACATGAAAACTTTTATCGTCCGCATGGTGTTGGTTTTTTCTCTGGTTTGCTCGGCAGCGCCCATCGTCCGCGCGCAGGATCTAGGCGCGATCAAGCAGCGGATGGAGGCGCGTATTTCCGACCTGGATGCGCTCAAGTCCAGCGGAGCGGTCGGCGAAAACAACCAGGGCTTCGTCGAAGTGCGGGCCGCGCAGGGAAACACGGCGACATTGGTCGCGGCGGAAAACGCGGATCGGCTCGCCGTCTATGAGGTGATCGCGCGCAAGACCGGTTCAACCGTCGCAAAAGTCGCCGGCGCCCGGGCCAAACAAATCGCGGCCGGCAGCAAGGCCGGCGTATGGGTGCAGCAGGAAGACGGCGCCTGGACGAAGAAGTAATACCAAGCACCCTTTGGTTTTAGGCATTTACCTGGCTCGATGTAGACCCGACCGGTGGTCGGGTTTTCTAGGAAAACAGCCCGACCACCGGTCGGGCCTACATCAGGCCAAAGGCTAAATTCGAAAGCCAATAGGTATCGGTCTCGATGCGGCCTGTCCGGTTTATTCCAATTCGAGTTCAAGATGAGCTTAATAAGTGGTTCGCTGCCGGGGTGGCATAGACATTCCTGTCTGTGTTTCTGAGCGGTGAAACTCAGATCGGATCACAGGTCCCGCTTGCGGGATGCCGCGCGTCGGAGTCGGACTCGGTTTGAAAGCGAATTAGAATTAGCCATTCCAAACCGAACCCAGGCGCGGACGACCGAGCACCGGACCGAGGTAGCGGTAGAATTGAACGACAGGCTTCAGCCGGTCGTGCGGCGGCAACAGTGGTGCCGGTTCCCGGGCATAGAGCCCCTCGGCAACGCCCTCCAGAACATCGAGCCCGGCAAGGCAGGCGGCGTCCACCGCCCAGATTTCGCCCGACACGCCTTCAGTCGCCGTGGCATCGGCGACCAGTCCGGGGTAGTCGCCTAGTGAATACAGGGTGAATCCGGCTTCAGTGCGGGCGGTGGCGATCAGCGTCTGGCCCGCGAGGTATTCATGGTTGGAGCCTCCTCGTTTCAACGTGCCGTAAACGAAGACAAAGGCGGCGGGGGTGGAGGGCGTGCTCATGCTAGGCTTCGCTCTTGGATGAGGCGCACGGTCCGGCAATTTCGATCAAGAGTGCGGTGAGATTGTCGCGACCGGAACCTTCCAGCGCCTGTGTGACCAGCCGGGTGGCGGCGGGCTCGTGAACTTGGTCGGGGTGGGGATCGCGAATGATCTCCTCTAGCTCCTTGTCCCAGAGGCCGTCGATGAGGCCGTCCGAGCAAAGCAGAAAGCGATCGCCAGGCCGATAGGCGACCGCGCCGATTTGCGGGTCGATGAACTGGTTGGAGGCGCCCAACACCTGTTGCAGGACGTTTCGCCGGGGATGATTGCGAGCCTCACGTTCGTTGAGCTGCCCTTGGCGCCGCATCCAGCCTACCTGGCTGTGATCGTGTGAAAGCTGCTGCAGGCCACCGTCTCTTGGCAGATAATAAAGACGGCTGTCGCCGATGTGTGCGAAGTAGAGCCAGTCGGGGGTTATCCAGGCCAGGGTAAGAGTGGCGCCCATGCCGGCGCATTCCTCGTAACTATGCCCCAACTTGAGCAGGGCGGTGTGGATGGAGTTAAAGAGCTCCTGCAGGACGTCGTTGAAGCCGTTTTTCATGCCGGCGGCGGACAGCCTGAATGCGCGCGGTAGCAGACGGGTGATTTTTTCTATGGCGATGCGGCTGGCGAATTCGCCTGATTTTGCCCCGCCCATGCCGTCGCTCACCGCAAACACATAGTCCGCCTTTCCCAAATCGGCCTCGCCGATTTTACCCAAATAGCTCAGCTCATATCCGTCGAAAGTAAGCGCCAGAAATGCATCTTCGTTATTGGTGCGGATTTTACCACAGTGGGAGAGCCCCGACCAATGCAAGGTGGTGAGGGAGGAATCATTCATCGCGTGCAAGGTGTGACGGCGGGGTTCGAGTTTTAGCGGGGGGCATCGGGCTCCGGAAGGTCGAGTTTGGGGCCGGGCGGAGCGGCGGGGTCAAGAATGGTGGCGAATTCAAAATCGATCAGGCAAAGATCTCCGGTGGCGCTCCGATAAGTGATGTTTCGGGCATAGGGATCGTCGTGTCGCACCTGGACCTGCTGCTCTAGGTCGCTAAAAAGTTCGCGGACTCGTTTTTCGCCGATGTGTTCGACGCGCTGGCCGCAATTGCTGGTCACCAATCGCAACTCCTCCGGGTAGGCCTCAATCACCTTGGGGACAATATCGCAGCCCCGACTGGCAAGGTAACGCAAAACCCTCGTCTCGTTCTCGAACCGTTCCGCCGCCTGATGGCCGCGAAAGGTTTTGTGGACGAGCCCATCGTAGGCGATGCGGACCAAGGCCCGACGGGTATCTTTCATCTCTTGCATGGTCGAAAGTGAGCATTATCCGGCCCAGGCGGCTTTCCCGCAAGTGCGGGTCGTGGATTAAACGAGGGCATTTGTGCGCGTTTTTGCACAGCACGGGCCGCGCAGTCCAAAAACTTCACCAAGTAGGAATTTTTTTCATTGCTGGCATGGCGGGTGCTAAAATGCTCCTAGAGGGTTTTGCTCGGGTTCCGGGCGTGTTCGTTTTCACGTCAGTCCCATGCCAGGCCCAATTTTCTCCCTAACATCCACACCCATGGCTAAATACAAACTCGAATACATCTGGCTCGATGGTTACACGCCCGTTGCCAGTCTCCGCAGCAAGACTCAGGTCAAGGACTTCGCCAGCTTTCCCAAGCTCGAAGAACTTCCCCTCTGGGGCTTCGACGGCAGCTCCACGCAACAGGCGCCGGGCGGCAGTTCCGACTGCGTGCTGAAGCCTGTCGCCGTGTATCTCGACACCACGCGCAAGAATGGCGTCTTGGTGATGTGCGAAGTTTATAACGCCAACGGCACGCCGCACGTTTCCAACTCCCGCGCCACCATCCTCGACGATGCCGACACATGGTTCGGCTTCGAGCAGGAATACTTCCTCTATCAGGACGGTCGTCCTCTCGGCTTCCCCGAGGGTGGCTATCCCGCCCCGCAAGGCCCTTACTACACGGGCGTAGGTTACAAGAATGTGGGTGATGTCGCCCGCGAGATCGTCGAGCAACACCTCGATCTCTGCTTGGATGCCGGCATCAATCACGAGGGCATCAACGCCGAGGTCGCCAAGGGCCAGTGGGAATTCCAGATCTTCGGCAAGGGCTCCAAGAAGGCCGCCGACGATGTCTGGGTTGCCCGCTACCTGTTGCTCCGTCTCTGCGAAAAATACCAGATCGACGTCGAGTTCCACTGCAAGCCGATCCTCGGCGCTTATCAACAGCCCCTCGATTGGAACGGTTCCGGCATGCACGCCAACTTCTCCACCAAGTATATGCGCGAAGTCGGCGGCAAAGACTACTTCGAGAAGCTCATGGCCGCGTTCTCCAAATACTGCGCCGAGCACATCGCCGTTTACGGTCCGGACAACCACCTGCGCCTCACCGGTCTGCACGAGACCCAGTCCATCGACAAGTTCTCCTACGGCATCGCTGACCGTGGCGCCTCCGTTCGTGTTCCTCACAGCTTCGTCAACGCCGGCTACAAGGGCTACCTTGAGGACCGTCGTCCGAACTCCGCGGGCAACCCTTACGCGATCGCCTCCCGCATCCTCAAGACGATCCAGAGCGTGCCCACCGCCTAAGGCCCGCCTCGTTTTTACTCAAGAGCGCCATCCCCTCGCGGGGTGGCGCTTTTTTATGCATTCAGTCCAGCGAAGTGGGTCTTCTTAGAGCATTTTAAAGTGGGTCTTGGGTGATAGTGACCGCAGCTGGTCGGCTCTCCCGCGACTAAACACGCCCGGCACGGGCGTGGCTACACGGATGCTTCGGAGGCGAATGGGGATCACTCGGCGGACGAAGGAAGCTTGGCCGGTATATCCACCGTGAAGACCGAGCCTTGACCGGGTGTGCTGGAAACCTGGATGGAGCCTCCCATCAGGGAGGTAAGCTCCTCCGATATCACCAACCCAAGTCCGGTGCCGCCGTAGCGACGCGTTGTCGATGCGTCCAATTGCGAGAATCGTTGAAAGAGTTGAGGCAGTTTATCCGCAGAAATTCCAATCCCAGTATCCCGCACCGCGCAACGCAGTCGGCCCTCACCCTTGTTTGCGTTTGAAGGAGACCAGGACACATCAAGCGCCACCTCGCCGGCGGGCGTGAACTTGATGGCGTTGGCGAGAAGGTTTAACAGAACCTGACGGACACGCAGCGGATCGCCCATGAGCACAAGACCGGGAGGTCGTATATCCACGACAAAATGAAGTCCTTTACTCTGCACGCTGGGGGCGAGCAGGAGCTTTAAATTATCAATGGCCTCATCAAGGCTGTAAGGTATATCTTCCAGAATGATGCGACCGGCTTCTATCTTGGAGAGGTCTAGGATATCGTTGATCAAGACAAGCAAGGAGTCGGCAGACTTCGATAAAGTGACAACGTAGTCCCGCTGGTCGGCATCCAAAGGAGTATCGAGCAACAAACTGCTAAAGCCGATGATGCCATTCATGGGAGTGCGAATCTCGTGGCTCATGGTGGCCAGGAAATTACTCTTGGCTTGGTTGGCCGCATCGGACGCTTCCTTCGCGGCCATCAGGGCAAGCTCGGTTCGTTCGTGGGCCTCGATTTCCGCCTTCATTAAAATATTTAACGAAGAGCTGGAGATGATCGTGAGGATAAGGATGTAGGCGATAGCAAGACTCGTGACGCGGGCCGTTAAAATGGCTTTCAGCCAATCCTCGGCCGGGAAATCGACGCCCACCACGGCCTCGACCTTGCCCTCGCGATCAAAGATAGGCTGATCAAAGCTTACCCAACTGCCCCACTCATCGACTACGATCTCGGTGTCAAAAACCGCCTCGCCGGCGAGGGCTTTGCGGGTGTTTTCGGTGGCCGTTTTATAGGGCTCGCCGATGTCGGTGCGTTGTTCGCGATCACCCTCATATTTACCGTCATGGTTATAGTCGGTTTCGGAGTCCGCGATGAAAACAATTTTCCCGTCAGGCAGTCTGCGATAGGTGTAAATATCGGCCACATTGGGATTGAACTTCAGCCATGCTTTTTCGCGTTCAATAATGGCAAGATACGTGGGGTCGTCGGGGGGCGTTTCCAGGGTGAGGGTGGCGTGCCCGATCGACTCCAGTTCGTAGGCAAAAGTAGGGGCCAGACCTGAGACCAGTTGCCGAATCTGCGCTCTTTCATTCTGATCTGAATACCGTGCGAATGTAATCCCCGCGACGACGATTGCAGCGAGTATAACGAAGTAGGGCAGCGGCATTTTGGCCGCCACTTGTTTCCGACGAACCACAATCCGACTCACCCAAAACGATAGCAGCGTGAGAGCTACGAAGATCGCTATGTCCAGGTGGTAGTTGATGAAAACGTAGACGTTCAAGGTGGGTCTGCCTAGTCGGCAAACGTGCTTCGGCTGTATTTAAAAGGCAATTTCCGAGTTGTAAAAACAGCTGCGACGGATGCTAAAAATGGCATCCTGCAGGGTAATAATTACACCTCAAAACCGTGTGTTAACGGCCCTTCACTGGGCCTGCTTGGCGACCTTAAATTCCTTGGGTTTTTGGCCCTTGGGCAAGGCGAGCAGATCGTAGTCGCGGAAATCGGTGATGGTAACCTCGGCGAACTCGCCCACGGGCAGACTGCGCGGCACGTAAACGCGGCCGTCGATGTCGGGCGCGTCGGCCTCGCCTCGGGCGACGCCGGGCTCCTCGACGAGCACGCGGATGGTTTTGCCGACGTAGGATTTGCTGACTTCGGCGGCGATCTCCTTTTGCAAGGACATGGTCTGATGCCAGCGGGACTCCTTCACTTTGACGGTGAGTTGCTCGTCCATCTTGGCGGCGCGGGTGCCGTCTTCGGCGGAGTAGCGGAACACGCCGAGGCGTTCGAACTTCGTATCGCGAATGAATTCGCACAACTCATCGACGTCGGCCTGGGTCTCGCCAGGGAAACCGACGATAAAGGTGGTGCGCACCGCGATGCCGGGGATGCCGGCGCGGATGCGGGCGATGAGGTCGCGGATGTAGTCGCCGCTGGTCTCGCGCTGCATGCGGCCGAGCATGTGGTCGCTGATGTGCTGGAGGGGGATGTCGATGTAGCGGGCGACCTTGGGGCACTCGGCGATGGTCTTGATGAGCTCGTCGGACCAGTGGGCGGGGTGGGTGTAGAGCAG
>JBEGTN010000264.1:0-5342 GCA_041179405.1 Verrucomicrobiota bacterium | reverse complement strand
CGGAGTGGATGCGCAGGCCCTGGGCGATGATGCTATCCTGGATCGTGATGCGGACGGCGGTGTCGCCGCTGATGGAGAAAGTCTCGTCGCGGCCCCACGAGGCGGAGATGTGGTCGAAGATCATGTCGTTGCCATTGGCGAGGCCCATGGCGTCGGCGCCATCGTCGCCGTCGATGCCCATGCGAAAACGCACGTAGCGGCAGATGGTGTTGTTCGCGCCGGAAAAAGAGATGCGGTTGCCGTAAACGGTGATGCCGCCGCCGGGAGCGGTCTGGCCGGCGATGGTGAGGTTGGCGGAGACGACGACCGGGGTCTTGATCTTGATGATGCCGCCGAGATCGAAGACGACGATGCGGTTGGAGGCGGAGACGGCGTCGCGGAAGGAGCCGGTGCCGGAGTCATTCAAGTTGGTGACGTGGTAAACGGTCGGGCTGGCGGAGGCGCGCGCGCCGAGGGCGGCAGCACCGAAGCCCTCGGCACCGGGGAAGGCGGGGACCGCGAACGCGCCAGTATAAAGCAATAGCAAAGCCAGAGCGAGGAGTGGGGTTACTCTCATACCAGGGTAGTTTGCGTAAGCAGCCAACGCGAAGCGCGTGCCCTAAAGTCAGACAGTTAAAGCTAGCCGCCCAATTGATCGTTAAAAGTTAACGATCAATTGGGTTTCCGCGGCTGACGAACCGGCTTTGCGTCAGGAATGTTAACGCGTAACGAGCACACGGTAAAAGCGGCGAGGCTCGGCGGAGTCGTAAGGCGTTTCAAATACGAGCGGCACACCGGTGCCGGCGCGCGCTTCGCCGACATTGAGCCACGCACCGGCGGCGAGGTCGGTGGTGGTCTGCAGCTGGTAGCCGTGGCCGGCGACGGACGGGGCGGAGGTTAGCATGGCAGAGAACGTGGCGGCAGAGAGAGCGAGAAGGGGCGGGCGGACCTCGGCCTCGGAGAGAAGGGCAGAGGCAGGCATAGCGGCGAGCTCGGCGGAGTCGGGGCCGTCGTAGGCGGCGTTCCCGGCGGAGACGACGTAGTAGTAGGTCGTGCCGTAGCTGAGATCGGAGTGGAGCTTCACGAGGGCGGGCAGGCCGGCGGAGAGCGTGGTGTAGGGGCCGCCGCTCGCGATGGCGTAGCGCAGGGTGTAGCGGTCAGCGCTGGGCACGGCGCTCCACGCGAGGTCGAGCGCGAGCGGGCCGGGGGTCGCCGAAAGATTGGCCGGCGAAGCGAGGGGCGCGGCGAAGAGCGCGATCTGCGAGGCGGAGAGAGCCTCGCTGTAGATGCGGAAATCGTCGAGCGCGGCGTTCAGGTAGGGATCAGCGGCGAATTGCGACTTGCCGAGGTAGTTGAGCGTGGTGACGCCGAGGCTGGCTGGGCTGAGAGTCATGGCGGTGCTCGCGCCGACCTCCACGCCATTGAGGTAGAGGCGACCGGTGGTGCCCGAGAGCACGACGGCTACGTGGACCCAAGTGCCAAGGGGCATGGCGATGGAGCTGTTGATCTGATTCACGACGGTCTCCGCAACGCCGGGGGTGCGGATAGCGAAGCGGAGTTTGTTGGCGCTCCCGCCGGTGCCGTATTGGGTGGTAAGGAACATGTAATTCGTCGTGCCGGTGCCGAAGTCGAAGATGCGCTGCCAGGTGGTGACGGTGTTGAGCTTCACCCACGTCATGATCGTGGTGTCGGTCAGCCCGAGGACGCCGGCGGGCAGGGTCACAGAGTGCGAAGCGGTCTGGGTGAGCGTGACGGCGTTATTGATTTTACCCGCGCTCCAGGTCGGGGCGTTTACGAGGGTGGCGTCTTGGTGGCGTCCGCTGGAATCGACGGCGGTGGCACCGGTGATCTCGTCGAATCGCAAATGGACGCGCAGGGTAGAGGGCGTGGCGACGGCTTCGGGGGAGTGGATGCTTTCGCCGAGGGCGTTCGAGGCGCTGACGACGTAGTAATAGGGCGTGCCGTTGGTCAGGCCGGTGTCGGTGAAGGTCACTGCGCTCAGGCCGGAGCCGGCGGGGACGGGCGTGTAGGGCCCGCCGCTCACCGTTGCTCGTTTGACGGTGTAGGTGACGGCCCCGTCGGCGGACGCCCAGCGCAGTGTGATCGTCTGGTCGCCGGGGATGGCGCTGAGGCCGGCGGGGCTATCGAGCGCGGGCGTGATTTGGGCGGAGATTTCGGCGGCGCTCAAGGCGCGGCTGTAGATGCGGAAGTCGTCGAGCGAGCCGTTCAGGTAGGGATCGGCGAACTGGGAGCGCCCGAGATAATTGAGGGTGGTGACGCCGAGGCTGGCGGGCTTTAGCGTCATGGCGGCGTTGGTGGCGACCAGCGCGCCGTTGAGATACATGCGCCCGGTGCTACCGGTGAGGGTGATAGCGACGTGCGCCCAAGTGCCCGCAGCGAGGGCGGTGGAGCTGGTAAGCTGTTGTTCGCCGACCGAAGGCGTGCGGATGGCGAAGCGGAGCTTGGCGGCATTTGGCGCGGTGCCGGTGTATTGCGGGGTGAGGAACAGGTAGTTTGTCGTGCCCGTGCCGAAATCGAAGATGCGCGAGTAGGTCGAGAAGCTGGCGATCTTCACCCACGCGGAGATCGTGAAATCGTTGACCCCGCTGACGACGCCGGCGGACAGGGTCGCGTGTTGCGAGGAGGCGGACGCGAGGCTGAGCGCGTTGCCGAAAGGGCCTGGGGTCCAGGTGGGCGTGTTGACGAGCGTGGCGTTCCAGCCGTTGCCGCTGGAGTCGGCGGCAACGGCGCCGGTGGATTCGTCGAAGCGGAGGCGCACGAGCAAATCCGAGGGCGCGGCGCTGTCTTGCGCGGAGTTCGCGCTTTCGCCAGCGGCGTTCACGGAGATGACGACGTAATAATAGGTGGTGCCCGCGCTCAGGCTGGTATCGGTGAACGTGGACGCGGTGAGACCAGTCGCGAGGCTCGTGTAGGGACCGCCGTTGGTGAGCGAGCGTTTGACGGTGTAACTGGAGGCGTTCGCCGAATCGGCCCAATCGAGAGTGATCGCGCTGCTGGAAATCGCAAAGGCGGTGAAGCTCGCCGGAACGGCCGGGATGGGCGGGAGCGCCGTGGCGTTGCTTTGCGAGGAGACCGCGCCGTCGCCGCCGGTGTTAGCTCCGCCAACGACGTAGTAATAAGTCGTGCCCGCAACGAGGCCGGTGTCGGTGTAGGTCGTGCCGGTCACGATCGAGGCGATGACGGTGTAGGGACCACCGGGCGTGGTGGCGCGGCTGATCGTGTAACTGGTGGCACCGGCGGCGGCGCTCCAGCTCAGGGTGTTTTGATTGCCCGGCTGGGGCGTGACCGTGAGGCCGGTGGGGGCGAGAGGTGGCGTGGCCGGGGCGAGGCCGGTGGCCAGGGTATAGGCCTGGCCGACGCTCAACGCGCCGCGATAGATGCGGAAGTCGTCCACCTTGCCGTTCAGGTAGGAATCGCTCGCGAACTGGGACCGGCCGATCCAGTTGTTCGTCGTGACCGGGAGACGGGAAGGCGTCATGGTCATGTTGAGGTTTTGCCCGACGGCCTGGCCGTTGACGTAGAGCGTGCCAACCGGGCCGTTGAGCGTGACGGCGACATGCACCCATTGCCCGGTGGGCAGAGGAGACGAGCCGACGATGCGTTGCTCGCCGAGGCCGCCGCAGGTGGTGACGGCGAAGGCCACTTTATTGCTCCCGTTTTTCGGGGTGAGAAACAGGTAGCGCTCGGTGCCGGTGCCGAAATCGAAGAGGCGCGAAAACGTCGTCAGCGTATTCAGGTAAACCCAGGTGGAAATCGTGCAGTCCGAAAGATCGGAGACGACGCCGCCCGGCTGGCTCACGTATTGACTGGAGGAGCTGGCGACATTCACGGCGTTGCCGGTTTGCCCGGTGGTCCAGGTCGCTCCGTTGGCGAGGGTGCCGGTCCAGCCGTTGCCAGTGAAGTCGGCGGCGCTCGTGCCGCTCGACTCGTCGAATTTTAATTGGGCGAAGAGCGAGGTGCCGATGATGGCCAGGGCCTCGTTGGAGTTGGCGGTCTCGCCGCCGCCGGCGAGCGAGGCGCTGACGACATAGTAATAGGTCGTGTTCGAGACGACAGACGTGTCGGTGTGGGTGTTGGTCGTCAGCCCGGTGGCGATGCTCGTGTATGGGCCGCCCAAGGTCGTGGCGCGTTTGACGTTGTAGCTCGTCGCGTAGGCCGAGCCCCACCAGGAGAGCACGGGCTGTTGGGCGGTGACGATGGCGGTGAGGCCGCCGGGGGCTGCGCCGACGGCGATGGGGTCGAGTGAAGCAGTAAGCGTGTCGAAGCCGGGCTGATCCTGGCCTGTGGTGGTCGTGGGCCGCATCTGGGCGGCGAAGGCAGCGGACCAGGGCGCGGCGAGTCCCTTGCGGTTGACATAGTGGTTATAGAGGATTTCCCAGCCGTTGCGTTTGCCGCCACGCTGCCAGGAGGAAATCTGGGTGCTGACCGTGGGGTAGGGATAACCGGTCTCCTGCGCGTAGAGGGAGAAAGGGACCTCGTATCCAAGATTATACTTCGCGACGTATTCCGCCCCGGCGAGGACGCGGTTGTTTTTGTAGCCGTAAAGATCGACGCCCTGTTTCCAGGCCATCTCGCAAAAGGGCGCGAGGAGGGCGATGCCGAGCGTGTTGTGCCCCTGGTCGCGGCCGGCCTCTTGCGTTTGCCCGAGGTAGCCGGGATGGATGAAGTTCACGGCGCGGTCGATGCAGCCTTCGCCGAGGCCGTTGTAAAAGTAATCGGTCGCAGTGGTGGTCAGCGTGGGGTCGTCGCAGAGCACTCCGAGAGCATAGAGGCTGTTCATGGTGCAAAGATCCCAATTCGCCCACATGTAGCTGTAACCCTGGCCCATGTGCCGGATGAGAAAATCCTTGGCGCTCGGGGCGAAGGCGTTTTTCAGCATGGTCCGGAAGGCTTCGAAATCCGCCGGTGCCCAGCCTGAATAGCTGCGCATGATCTCGGCCGCACAGGCGAACTGGTAGCCGTTGATGTGGAGCAGTTGGAAGTTCGGGTCGCCACCGATGCCGGTCATCGTGGCGGCGTAGGCGTTGAAGATGGAGACCGCCTGGTCGGCGTAGGCCGTATCCCCGGATACCTTCCACCGCACGGCGCTACCGTAGGCCACCGCGATATCGTTGGCGAAGGTAGCGAAGTTCTCGCCCGCACCCCCGCGAATCACCGTGACCGGCGGATGCGCGCCCCAAGTGCCGGCCTGTCGACTGGTCCAGTCATCATCCATCGCGGCGTAGGCAGAGGCCCAGGGCTCGATGCCGAGGGCGGCCTTGGTGCGCATGCGCTCGAAGTCGGCCTCGTCATTGAGCAGGCCGGGATGCACGAACGCGCCGGGAGCCGGCGGGGTGAAGGCG
>JBEGTN010000263.1:0-8337 GCA_041179405.1 Verrucomicrobiota bacterium | reverse complement strand
AGGCGGATCTGGCGGGCGGCCTCGACTGCTGCCTCCAAGTTCACGGCGTAGATGACGTTTTTCTCTTCGCCGCCGCGGTTCTTGTGCGAACCGGTGTTCACGTCGATGGCGATGAGGGCCTCGGTCTCGTCGATGACGATCTCGCCGCCGCTGGGGAGGGCGACCTTGCGCTGGTAGGTCTGCTCGATCTGGCGCTCGATGTTGAAGCGCTCGAAGATCGGGATGCTGTCTTTGTAGAGGGCGATCTTGCCCTTGGAACGCTGGCTGATCTGGGCGACGGAGACTTGGCAGGCGGCGTGGTCGTCGGGGTTGTCGATGAGCACGCGATCAACGTCCTCGGTGAGGAAATCACGCACGGTGCGCTCGACGATGTCGGGTTCCTGGTAGAGGCAGACGGGGGCGCGCTGGCTGTTGAGCTTGGCCTGGATGTCGGCCCAGGTTTTGAGCAGGATGTGGAGGTCGCGGACGAAGTAGACGGAGCGTTTGCCTTCGCCGGCGGTGCGCACGATGACGCCCATGCCCTCGGGGATGGTGAGGCCGTTGAGCATCTCGCGCAGGCGGGAGCGCTCCTTCGGGTCCTCGATTTTGCGGGAGATGCCGCACTGGTCGGAGAACGGCATGAGCACGAGGTAACGGCCGGGCAGGGAGAGGTTGGTCGTGGTGCGCGGGCCCTTGGTGCCGATGGGGCCCTTGGTGACCTGGATGACGATCTCGGAGCCGGGCGGGTAGAGCTGGGGAATGTCCTTCACGGTCGGCTCCTGGCCGGCGGGGAGGGCGTTTTTCTTTTTGTTTACGCGCACGACCTCGATGGAGGAGTCGGCGGCGGCGGGGAGCATGTCCCAGTAGTGGAGGAACGCGTTCTTGGAGTAACCGATGTCCACGAAGGCGGCCTTGAGGCCGGGGTCGAGGTTCTTGACCCGGCCCTTAAAAATGCCGCCGACCATGCGATCGGCGTCGTGGCGCTCGATCTCGAACTTCTCGAGCACGCCGTCCACGAGGAGGGCGACGCGTTTCTCGAGCGGCTCGGAGTTGATGATGAGTTCGCGGAAGGAGGTTTTCTGTTTCTTGAAAACGCTCAGGATTTTCTGGAGCAGAGGGCGTTGTTTAGCGCGGTCCTGGGCGCCGGATTTGAGTTCGGCGCGGTCGATGGGCTCGGCATCGTGTTCTTCGGGCGGGAGGGCGAGCTCCTCGTCGAGGCTACGTGAGGGGTCTTGGTCGGGTGAGTGCGGCTCGCGACCGGAGTCGGGGGCGGGATGGGTGTGATCGTTCATGGGTGGTGTGGTCCTGGTTTTGGACGGGGCACCAACGGGCGGGAGTCGCGACGCAGGAGATTCCGGTCGGGAGCGCATGATCGCGGGAAAGGTTCAGTTTCACGTGAAATCCTTTCTGAAGCGATGGACGCTCTGGACTAGTCCTTGCAATAAACAGCAACTGAGCACGAAGGAGCCACCGTAGCTTATAAAGGGAAGCGGTATGCCCGTGATGGGCACGAGGCCGATGGTCATCCCGATGTTTACGAACACATGCACCGCGAACAAGACCGTGACCCCGACGGCAAGCAAAGTGCCGAAGCGGTCGCGGGCGAGTCCGGCGATGCGGATGCCGTTGATCAAGACGATGCCAAACAGACCTAGCACGGTGAGACTTCCCAAAAATCCCTTCTCCTCGGCGATGACGGAGAAGATAAAATCGTTATGCGAGACGGCGGGGGGCAGGTAACCCAGCTGGGCCTGCGTGCCCTGGGTCCAGCCCTTGCCGCCGAGGCCGCCGCTGCCGACCGAAATGAGCGACTGGTTGAGGTTCCAGGCGTCCTTGGTGCCGGTGGGGTCGATGACCTCCGGGGCGGTGAAAGTGAGGATGCGGTTGCGCTGGTAATCCTTCAGCGGAAGCCAGCTGCGGACCTGGTAGGCGCCCTTGTCCTTCAGGTAGGACAGGTTGTTGTCCTTCATGAACTTGGCGTAGTTATGCATATCCCACGCGATCACGCTCAAAAGGAGCAGGAACGCGCCCAAAGCCACCGCAAAAAAGCGGGAGGAAAGGCGGGAGATATAGAGCATGGAAAACACCATGGGGGGCAGGACGATGGCCGACTTAAGATCGGGCTGTAGAAGGATGAGCAGCATGGGGACGCCCGCCGCAAGCGCCAACTTGCCCAGAGTGCCGATTGAGTTACGAATCGAGCCGAGCCGGGCCCGAATCAAGATGGAGGCGGTGGCGAAAAGCACGGCGGCCTTGGCCGGTTCGCTGGGTTGCAGGGCGAAGACCCCGAAATCGAGCCAGCGCTGGGCGCCGTAGCGTTCATTGCCGATGCCGGGGATGAGCACGAGCACGAGCAAAAGCAGGCAGGCCAGGTAGAACCAGTGGCCGATACTGAGCCAGATGCGGTAGTCCACCAGTGAGACAGCGGTGTAGACCACCAGGCCGCCGGCGAGCCAGACGAGTTGGTTGAGCCAGTTGGTCAGCGGGGTGGAAAACTGGGCCGAGTAAATGAAAGCGACGCCGATCAGACTCAAAGAGACCAGGGCGAGCGGAGTCCAAAGATCCCAACGCGCGCGGGTGGCGGTCTTAAAAACACCGAGGTAATCGCTGGCGCGGCTGAACATGGAGGATTGGAGGCGGCGGAAAAGCGGGCGGGAGGCAGTTGTAGGGAGAGGCGGGGCGAAGCAGTAGCAGAGATTTGCCCGAGGCGAAGGCGCAAAATGCTAAAACGATCGCCAAATTAACTTCGCGTCACCGAGGAGGCTGCGAAGGGCGCGCTCAAGACAGATCCGGCAGGGTAAAAGTGCGGGTAAATGCCCCTTGCCGAAAGCCTCTGCGACGGACAGACTGGCAGCGTTCAGCAACCCCTATGCGAAAGGAGCTACCATGAGTGCTATAAAGCTACATTTGGATTCCGAAGAATTAGCGGCGGTCGAGCGTTATGCCGAGACCCTGGAGGTGAAGCCGGAGGACGTGGTTTACGCCGCGTTGAACCGGTTGATGATGACGGGAAACGATCCAGCGGTGCGTATGGACATCGCGGAGACACGCGCCTGGCGCGGTGCGAACCTCCCGCTCTGGAGCGATTCGGCGCACAGCGTGCATGCCTACGAGGGCAAACACGATGACGAGCCGCAGCCCAGCCGCTATATGTAATACCAAGCACCCATTAGTTTTAGACTTTCACTTGGCCTGATGTAGCCCCGACCGGTGGTCGGGGGAGGGCGGGGCCGATGGTCGGGGTCTCTGGGAAAAGCCCGACCACCGGTCGGGCCTACATCAGGCCAAAGTCCAAATTCAAAGGACACTTGGTGTAGCGGTAGTTGAACACGCCCGGGGCTTGGGATCGCGCGATTCAACCTTGTAGCAATCACGCGCTGCGCTCGCGTTGTGTCAGGTCGGGATGCTCAAGCCGGCGGCGGGACGGGCGACTTGTAGGGTTGAATTTTTCAAGCGGAGGACCACCTTGACGGGCTTTCATGCCTGAACCTTTTGTAAACCCAGCACTCGTGCTTGCCCAAGTGGAGGTCCCTTCCTGGCCTTGGGCTGCGGTGTTGTTGACCGGAGCGGCGGCGGGTTTCGCCGTGGTCTGGCTGGCCACGAAATCGACGCGCAAGGCGGCGATCGAGCAGGCGGCGTCGCTGATCGACGTGGCCCGCCGCGAGGCGCATGTGACGGCTGGCGAGATCAAGCAGCAGGTGGAAAAGGAGCTCGACGCCCGCCGGGCCGAGGTGAATCGCGAACTGGACCGGCGCGAAATCGAGATGGATGTGCGGCTGCGCGAGATTCGCTCCCACGAGGAGTCGCTGGCACTGCTTGATCACCAGCTCAGCCAGCACAGCGAGCGCCTGGCCCGCGAAAACAGCGCCATCCGGCAGGCGCGCGACGCCATCCGCTCGCTTTCAAAATCCCTTCGCAAACGGCTCGAGGGCGTGTCCCAAATGGATGCCGACGAGATCAAGCGCGCTCTGCGCGACGAGGTGCAGATAGAGTGTCAGGACGAGTTGCGGGCTCTGCGCCGCCAGATCGTGGACCGCTCCGAGCAGGATTTACAGAACGAGGCCAAACGCATCCTCGTCACCGCGATGCAGCGCATGGCTTCGCGGCCGAATCACGACATCACCGCGACGATCGTCTCGCTGCCCAACGACGAGATGAAGGGCCGCATCATCGGCCGCGAAGGCCGCAACATAAAGTCCTTCGAGGCGGCCACCGGCGTCACCCTGCTCATCGACGAGTCGCCGCAAATGGTGCTGGTGTCATCTTTCGATCCTGTCCGTCGCGAGATCGCGCGCATGTCGCTGGAGGCCCTGGTGAAAGACGGTCGCATCCATCCCGCGAGCATCGAGGAAGCGGTGAAGACCGCCGCCTCGGAGGTGAGCCTGAATGTGCAGCAAAGCGGCGAGGACGCGGTCCAGCGCCTCGGCATCAACGGCTTCAAGCCCGAGATCATCGCGCTGCTGGGCAAGTTGAAATTTCGCTTTTCCTACGCGCAGAACGTGCTCGATCACTCGGTGGAGGTGGGCTTCCTCTGTTCGCTCATGGCGAGCGAGCTGGGGCTTGATCCGAACGTGGCCAAACGCGCCGGCTTGCTGCACGACATCGGCAAGGCGATCGAAGGCGACTACGAGGGCAGTCACGCTAGCATCGGTGCCGATTTTGTGCGTCGTCACGGCGAGACGGATATCGTGGTCAATGCCGTGGCGGCCCACCACGAGGAAGTGAAGCCGGAGACGGTTTACGCCGGGCTGGTCATCCTCGCCGACACGCTCTCGGCGGTGCGGCCGGGCGCGCGGGCCGAGTCGATGCACACCTACATCCAGCGCCTCGACCGGCTGGAGAAACTGGCGCTCTCGATCGAGGGGGTGCAGCAGGCCTACGCCATCCAGGCGGGTCGCGAAGTGCGTGTGGTGGTGAATCCGCAAAAGGTGAGCGACGATCAGGCGCGCGAGATCAGCCGCTTGCTGCGCGAGCGCATCGAGGAGGAGTTGCAGTATCCGAGCACCATCAAAGTCACCGTGATCCGCGAACACCGCTTCACCGAGACGGCGATGTAAGGCGGGGTGGCGGCGGACGGCGTGGACGATGTGCCGGAAGTTTTGATAACCGCGAAGAGGCGCGAAGGGACGCGAAGCAAAGTCGGAAAGAAACCATGGTTTTATATCAAGTGTCCTTTGAATTTGGGCTTTGGCCTGATGTAGGCCCGACCGGTGGGCGGGCATTTCCCAGAGACCCCGACCTCCACCCCGAACACCGGTCGGGGCTACATCAGGCCAAGTGAAAGTCTAAAACCAATGGGTGCTTGGTTCTACTTCGCGGAGCTTAGCGTTCTTCGCGGTTATGGAATTTATGGTTCAATCCGTGTCTTATATGGCAACGGGCCGTGCCAGGCCGTTCTTTGAGGCTGCGAAACACGCCCGGCCCGGGCGCGGCGGCGTTGCAAGTGGTTCGGAGTGGCTTCGTGCGCTTTGGTTTTGTTTTCGCGGCGTTCGTGTGTTTGGTGGAGCCACTATGTCAGACGCAAAACTACTGGAGACCTTTCCCAATCCCGCGCCGCAACGCGACTTTTTGATCGAGCATACTCATCACGAGTTCACCTCGGTTTGCCCTATGACGGGACATCCCGACTTCGGCACAATCACCGTGCGCTATGTGCCGGAAAAAACCTGCGTGGAGCTGAAATCGCTCAAGATTTATTTCCACGCCTTCCGCAACGAGGGGATATTCTTCGAGGCGGTCACCAACAAGATTTGCGACGATCTCGGCTCGGCCCTGAAGCCACGCAGCTTGGAAATCGTGACGGACTGGAAGGCGCGCGGCGGGTTTACCTCGGTGGTGACCGCGAAGTGGACTCCGTCCAAGGCCGGCGCGCGCGCCACCCGGCGCAAGGCTTGATTTTAAATCACCCTGAATATCTAGGCTTTTGCCTGATGTAGGCCCGAACGTTGATCGGGCTTTTCTCACAGGCCCCGACCACCGGTCGGAGCTACATCAAACCAAATCCAGATTTTGCCGGTCGCTCGCGCACCTTAGCCGCCGCGATTCTCTTTCGTGGCAGTGTCCTCGCCCTCCCACTTTTCGCGAGCGGAGAGGGTGGGCGGCGTGCTGATCTCCGAGATGAGTTCGTCGCCACGATAGACGCGCACCCAGACGCCGAGGAGTTTGTCGCGCATGGTGCGCTTTTTATCCGCTTCGCCCCACACCCAGCCGGGTTTGAGCGACACCTTGACGGCCTCGACCGTGTCGGTGCGGAACTGGGTGCGGGCGCTCATGGGGAGGTCATCCAGTCCGGCCTGCCCTCGGCGGCGCTTGAGTTTCAGGTCCTTGGTGGCGCCGACCCGTTGTTCGGAGGGGTCGAGAAAGAGGACGTATTCGGCGCGGAGTTTTTGCAGCAGCTGGTTGCTGCGGTTGGTCACGACGATATTAAAGCCCCATTGCTCGTAGGTGTAGGAGAGGCCGGTATCGTCCTTTTTCTCCGACCCGAACATACTGCGGCTGAGGTCGATTTGCAGGCTGCCGGGCGGGAGAGGCTTGGGTTTGGCTGCCGCCGCCTTGGCCTCCGCGAGCAGCGCTTGCCGGTCGTCAACCGCCAGTGCGTCCAGCGGCAAGGCGAAAATCTGGCCGGTGTCGGCCCGTTTGACCCGCACCGTGTCGCCCTCGAAGCCGAGGACCTCGCCCTCGATCGTGCGGCCGTCCTTGGCGGTGAAGACGCGGGCCTGAACGCCGACGTATGAAACCGCGAAGCACACTGCGGCAAGGGTGAGGCGAAGTAAGGCGCGTTGCGGCATGGCGCTTTATCCTTACGGAGGCTATGCGGGGGGCGCAAGTCCGGGCGCGGTGCTCGCGCTGGCAAAGGCGTGAGCCGATAGAGTTTGTCGTTTCTTTTTAATCCGCTTTAGGTGGCGGGCATGAAACTATCCGGACTCCGGGGTTGGGTGGCGTTAACGGCGGTCGGCATGGCGACCGGGATGACCGCTCTGTCGGCGGCACCCGAGCCGGTGCTGCGCGGTGTGCTGGTGACGGGCACGGACAAACTGTTTTCCCTGTCCGTCCCGGGTTCGCAGCCGGCCTGGGTCGAGGTCGGCAAGACCTTCGAGGGCTGGAAGGTGGCGGAGTATCGCGAGGCGACTCGTTCGCTGGTGCTGACGCGCGATGGCGTTGAAAGGGTTCTGCTCCTGGCGGACAGCGTGATCGGCGCGAGCGAACTGGCCAACACCATGGCCACGCTCGAGGACGCCGAGAGCCTGCTCACGCAGATGCGTTTCGAGGAAATGATGACCAAGATGCTGGAGCAGCAAAAGGACGCCATGTTCAAAATGATGGCACAGTCGTCCAAGGGCTCGGGCGGCAAAGGTGGCCCCAGCTCGGCCGACCTGGAGGCGTTTCAACGCAAGACGATGGACGTGATGTTTGAGGCGATGGACCTGCCCGGCATGAAAAAAGACGTAGCCAAGATCTACGCCGAGACCTTCACCAAAGAAGAGCTGCGCGCGCAGGCCGATTTCTATACCACGCCGGGCGGCAAGGCCATGCTGGATAAGCAACCCCAGATGCAGCAGAAAATGATGGCGGTGATGGGGCCGCGCATGATGGCGGCCATGCCCAAGGTGCAGGCGCTCGCAGCGGATTTTGGCAAAGAACAAGCGGCCAAGAAAGAAGCGGCCAAGGCTGCGGCTAAAGCGTCTGAAGCTCCGGCTCCGGCGAAGGCTCCGGCGGCGAAGTAGGGCCGGTCGGCGCTGCGTTTATTTTGGAGTGCTGAGCCTTGGCTCAGCTTTTGATCGTGCGCCTCGGCGCACGTGCGTGCGGATGGCGGTGATGGCGGCGCACCAAGGTGCTCCGTCCAAAGCGGCGCCGAGTCGCCGCACTCCAAAATCAGCCCTTGAGCGCCGCGACCACGGTCGCGTGCAACTCCAGCGTGGCGGCGGCGATGGTATGGGCGGCCGGGTAGGCGGGGCCGCCGTTCCAATCCGTAATCACTCCGCCGGCCCCGCGCACCACCGGGATCAGCGCGGCGATGTCCCACGGGTTCATGATCGGGTCGAGGCACACGTCGGCATGCCCGCTGGCGAGCAGGAGGTAGCCGTAGCAGTCGCCCCAGGTGCGCGCCAGCCGGGCGGAGGCGAGCAAGCGCTCACAAGCGGCGCCGTTTTGGTAGCGGGCGAGATTGAGGTGATCGCTGGTCAGCACCGTGGACTTGGCGATTTCGGTGGTGGGGCGGCACCGAACGGGGCGGCCGTTGAGCGTCGTCACGCTGTTATCCCCCAGCAGGAGCTGGCCGAGCACGGGCTGGTGGATGCAGCCGAGCACAGGTTGTCCACGATGAAGCAGGGCGATGAGCGTGCCCCAGAGCGGGACGGC
>JBEGTN010000262.1:0-3078 GCA_041179405.1 Verrucomicrobiota bacterium | reverse complement strand
AGTCCCGCTTGAGACTGCCGTAGGCGGGCAGGACGATGCGGACATCGTGACCGAGGGCGGTGAGGGCTTTAGGAAGAGAGCCCACCATGTCGGCGAGACCGCCGACCTTGATGAACGGCTCTACCTCAGGTGATACGAAGAGGACCTTGAGAGGAGGCACGTTTGTAAAAAAACCGTAACTTCTCACGGAGCCGAGAAAAAAGCGCGGGCGACGCGAAGGTATTATCCGCGCACCCGCGCTTTCGCCCGTCTATCCTTCCGAATCAAAGCAGTCGTCGTTGAGCAGGGTGGACTCGCCGTAAATCATCTGAGCCTCCTTCACTCCGTCGGCATGCTTTTCAACTTCGGCCTCGCTTGCGAGGTGGGCGGCGAGGCGGGTGAGCAGTTGGCGAAACGAGGTGCGGGCGGATAAATTCGTGAAGTCACCCGTGGTGGTGGACTTTGGCGCGCATAACACGGATGCGGAGGCGTAGAGCTGCTGTTGAACCATACGTTCGCACATGTGGTGCATACGCTTTTGGTAGGATGCGCCCTGGAAACCGGGATCGGTCGGAAAATGTGGTGAGCGAGCAGTCACCGCTTCGCGCGAGCCGGCATCGTCTTCCACCAGGATGAAATAGCCGAGAAACGGGGCCGCGCCCGCCCCGAACAAACCTTCGCTTTGGGCTTTTCTGAAATCGTAGGCGCTGCCGAGAGCCTCTTCGCAGCGGTTGTTTGCATTGTTGCCAAATGAAGGGCCGCAGAGCGATTTTAGCTCCAACGCGGCGAGGAGCTGACCCTCGTGCACGACGAGCAAGTCCCATTGTTTGGTCGGGCGGAAAAAGCCGGGAAGAACCACCATGGATTTGTCGCGGTGAATTTCGACGCCTTCGGGGCCGTGTCGTTTTACCACATCGACGATCATGTTCCGAAACGAATCCAGCGTCTTCCCGCTGGTGACGGCACCCCGGTTGCCTTGATCCGTGCGGCCGGAGGCGAGCTGCTTGGCGCTGGCCGATGAGCGGCTCGACCAAAAGGCGCGCACCGCTTGGCGCAGACGTGGTTCAAAACCGATGCGTTGGGGTTTTCATTTTGGCGGAGAAAGAGCGGCGGGTTGTCCGGCGAGGGCGAGCTGCGCCCAGGTGGCGTCGTCAAAGCCATAGAGTTCGCGCACGGCGGCGTTGGCGAGGGCGGAGTCCTCTTTGAGCGCGGCGTCGGTCAGGCGGCGGCGGAGTTTGGCCGGGACAGTTTTCCAGTCGGGCAGGCGGATGCGGCGCAGATACTGGGCCTGGAAGCGGAGGTTGCCGCCGCGCATACGCGGGCTGTAAGTGGCGACAAAGGCGTGGGCGAGGCGACTGGAGAGGACGGTTTGCAGGGCGCGCAGCTCCCAGGTGTCGGAGGTGATGAAGTAGAGGTTGTGGTGGGGATACAGTTTCCCCTCCTCATAAACCACGTGCGCGGTGCCCTTGATGTCGGGGATGAGCAGCTTGGGTTTATGCGTAATGGTTTCGTGGATACGGTCGATGGTGCGGAACCAGCCGACGGGGTTGCGGCCGGCCACGTTGCGACGGGCGATGGACTCGCGGTGCGCTTCGATGTAAGCTTGGAAGCGAGGGTAGGCGGCGGGATCGACGAGACGGCCGTCGGGCTCGAAGGGATTTAACACCCACTCGCCGCGCCACTCCACGCGACCGCTGCGGATGTCGCGGGTGGTGACGAGCGGGAGCTTGCGGGAGGGCTCCACGTCGAGGTCTTTGCCGATGTAAACGGCGTCGGCACCGGTGGCGACCCCGATGCCAACATGCACGCCGACGCTCTCCAGCGCGGGCAGCGACTTCTCCAGCCGGTGGATGATCGCCATGCAGCCGTCTTCGTCGAACACCCACGGCTGGTCGGCGGCGGTGACGTCGGCACGGGTGGAGACCGCCGGGTGGGCGATCTGGCCGCGCAAGGCTTGGGCAAGCGGACGGAGGGTGGTTTCGGATATTTCGGGACGGAAGGCGGTGCGGGTGAGCGGGCCGGCGCCACGCCGGAAAACCGTGACGGCAGGGTAGGCGTCCACTTCGTCGAAAAAGGCCGGGCAGCCGGTGAAATCTACATAGACCTCGAGATGGAATGCACCCGCGATGAGGGCGCGAAGCGGGCCGCCGTAGCGGTTCTTCATCCAGCGGTCGGCGCAGATGAAACCGAGGCGGCCGTCGGGCTTGAGCAGGCCCAGGGATTTTTCAATGAAGGCGACGTAGAGGTCGGCGCGGTCGAAGAGCGAAACCCATTGGCTGCGATAGAGCCGGAGGAGATCCTTGGGCAGGTTTTCCAGCCGGAGGTAAGGAGGGTTGCCGACGACATGGGTGAAGTCGGCGGCCAGCGGCACGGTCAGGAAGTCGGCGTGGGTGAGCCAGGCATCGAGCAGTTGCTCGCTGACGATCCGACTCCAGCCGTGCTCGCCGAGCAGGCCGTGCAGACGTTCGCGGCAGATGGCGAGCGCGCCGAAGTTCACCTCGACGGCGCAGATGCAGCGGGCGATTTGAAGATCGTCGGGTCGGGATTGGTCGAGCAGGCGGCGAACGGCGGGAATGAGGAAATCGCCTTCACCGGCAGACGGCTCGAGTAGGCGGGCGGCGCACAGATCGGCTTCGTGGTGCCAGCCGGCGACATCCAGAATGAAGTCGGCGACCTCCGGGCGAGTATGAATGGCTCCGCGCGACTCCGCGCTGGCTTCGGAAAAATACGCGCGGGCGTCCTTGATGGGCGCTACGGTATCGAAAAGCTCAACTTGGATGGGACGCATGATGGCGGGAAGCGGACGGTCCTGGAAAGTGAGCGTGGGGAGGAAGCGCGAGGCAAGGGGCGACAAGGGAGCGCCGTGAAAAAGAAGGCCCGCTTCGTGAGATCGAAGCGGGCCGGGGTTTATGGGATGGAAGCGGGGTTTGACCGGCTCAGGGTGTCAGGGCGAGGGCGAGGGGCTCGCTTGTGGCGGAGCCGGCGGTGTTGGTGACGGTGACGGTGTAGTTGCCGGCGTGGAGCGCGGTGCTGCGTAAGATCCGGTAGGTGGGGAGAACCGCGCCGCGAATCGCGGTGCCGTTGAGCTTCCACTGGTAG
>JBEGTN010000261.1:0-3802 GCA_041179405.1 Verrucomicrobiota bacterium | reverse complement strand
GCAGACGGGAGTCGTGGCCTGCGGCAAGTGCTCCTTCGTGTAGCTGCCTCACGTCGGTCTCCGCGCCGCCGAGTTGGTAGTGATTGTTGACGTAGGCGATTTTCACGACGCGGCGTTTCAGGGGCATTTAGCGACGACGAATTTCATCACGCTTTCGGTAGATTGGTGGACGCCAGCAGACAGGCCGGGATGCGGCCGAGACCGGCGGATCGGAGATGTCGACAGAGAAAAATTGTCCTCCAGGTTTTTAAGATGCGATGCAAAGGTCCGCAGGCCTGGGTTGTAAACGAGACGTCCCGTCCCGTCTCGAGTCCGAATGCGATCAGGTGGGCGAATGCGGCGAGACGATTGCCTAACTGACCGACTGAGTGGATGCCCCAAAGTGACATAAGTGGGTTAACAGGCTCGGGTGTGTTTACTCGATCAGACCGGACTTACGACGGGCAGATCGCGCGCAATGTGTGGGCAAAGTCGCCAACCGGGTCTGTGGGCAAAAAGTTTAGCATGTGTTGTCGAGCGGCGAGCCCCATTTGGGGCCAATCGGCACGTCGGGACCATGCGCGATCAATGGCGGCCTGAAGGGCGGTCACGGTCGGCGCGGCGGCGATGAAGCCTGTCGCTTCATCTATGACCAGCTCGCGCGCCGCGCAGTCGGTGATGATCACCGGACGTCCGCAGAGTTGCGCCTCGGCCACAACCAGGCCCAAGCCCTCGAAGCGGGAAGGAAACACGAGAAGGTGGTGGGTTTCCCAGATGGAGGCGGGGCGATCCACGTGACCATGAAAGGAGACCAGCCCTTCACGGAGTTCCTCGCTGAGCTTGATCAACCGGTCTCGGGCGGGGCCATCGCCAAAAAAACCGACCGTGGCAGAACGGTCGTTCCAACGCCGATCATTCAGGCAGGCCAGCAGAATATCCTGTCCCTTTTGGGCCGGATCCAGGCGTCCGACGCAGGCGAGGCGGCTTTCGGGGCCAGATGGCCAGGGTGGTGCGGTATCGCGGTCGATTGCGAGCGGGTTGCGCACGACTGAGGTGCGTTCTCTGGGCAGCCCGAGCTGGCGGACGAGTAGCTCGCGGTTATCTTCGGATACGAAGTATAAAGAATCTGCATTCGAGAGGGCTTTACCCAGTCGCGTGGCGTTTGAACCCAGCGGCCAATTATGACCGGCGTGGGTGTGGATCAACACGGCATAGCGTATTCCCGCCGCCTGGAAGTGTTCGCACCAGTCTGGCAGGTTTGGATTTGTCGCCCATGTGCATGAGATTAGAACGAGGCCAGGCTGATGCCGGATGACGCGGGAGATGGCTTTGGCCTGCATTGTGTCCACACTGCCGGGCTTGCGCAGGCCGCCGATGAAATCGCGGATGCGGGCACCGCGCGGCGGGAAGCGTTCGAGGAGGGTGACTCCCTCCCGAGCCAGGGTGGCGATAGCCGACGGGCGGTCGCGCCAGCCGTGGGTGCAGGCCAGCGTCGTGTGCCCGGCGCGGGCCAGGTAGCGAGCGGTCTCGCTCCAGAGGTATTCGCTCGCACCCCAGCGCCCGGTGTCGAGCAGGGATACGAAGGCGATGCGTTTTGGAGTAGGGGGCATCTGTTCAGGCGGACGGGCAAATGAACAAGGGTGAGGACCGCAGGCCGCGCAGCGTGGCCTCGGGTGAGAAATGCTCCTCAATAATCCGCAAGGCGGCTTCGCTCATGGTGCGCAGCCGATCAGGGGCAGAGAGAAGGGCGAGCGTTTGCCGGACAAAGTCGTCCGAATCCGAAGCGCATAACGCGGCAGCTCCCACGAAGTCCAACCCTTGAAGCCCGACCGGAGTCGTGACCACCGGCCTGCCGAAGGCGAAGGACTCGATGATGCGGGTTTTGAGACCGCTGCCGATGCGGATGGGCACCAGAGAGAGCGAGCATTCGGCGTATACGTCCCGCAGGTCAGCCACGACTCCGCGCACAATCACCCCCGGCGGAACCTCCGTTACTCGACGGCAGATACTCCCGCACAACACCAGGCGGGTCGAGGGACGTTGGAGAAGGATGGCCGGCCAGAGATGATCGAGCAGCCAGGCGAGGGCGTCCACGTTGTGTTCCGCATCGCCTCCGATGAACAGCAATTGATCCAACGATGGTGGCAATGGCAGTGGAGCCGGCCTGAGTGAGGGAAGGACGATGTCCACGCAGGCGGCGGGGAAGTTATCCTTCAAAATTGTGGCATCGCGCGTGTTGATCGCGAGGAGGTGATCGGCAGCGGAAAGAATCCGACGTTCGGTTGCCTCATCGTAACCGGGCAATTCCAGCACCCGATTTGACGTGGCAAGCGCTTGTTGACGGTCGAAGAAAATCTCGTGCGTGAGGATGCCCACCAACGTGCGGGCCGAAGGGGAGGGCCGGTAGTCGGCGATGAAGTAGTGGTTAAAGAAGATGTAGTCAGGCTCGAAGGACATCACCTCGTGCTGGAGGAGCGCCCGCTCGTCCACAGAAAGAGGACTGTTCCAGAAGGGTCGTGCGCCGGGTTTTGAGACGCGGGTAATACGGGCGACCACGTCGTGAAGGCGGGCCGCCCATCGGGAAGAAAACGGGTTTACCAGATGGTGGGCCAGATCGGCGAGTGATCGGCGCACGATCCAGTTGCCGAGTTTCAGGTGACCGAGAACGGTGAGGCGCTCCAGCTTCCACGGAATACGAAACAAGGCCGGGTCGGACGCGTTTGGGCGGAGCACGAGCAGTCCCAGCGTCACGTCTTGCCCGGCCAGGAACTCGATGACGTTGCAGGAGTAAACCGCGCCTCCGCTGCGGCGGTCCAGGCAGGAGGCGTGGGTGACGAACAAGATCCGGCGGAGGGACATGGGTTCAGCGAATGTCCGCCACTGCGCTAACTGATCCGTCGGTGATCCAATGATGCCGTAATGGCACCACTCCGGTGGCTTTGATCGCGCGAATGAAACGCCCGTCCATCTCGCCTTCACCGACCTCGAACCACAACGCCGCTTCGGTGAGTTCCAGGCGGTGCCCGTTGGCCCAGAGCTCGATGTCCAGTTGGTAACGGCCAGGCGCCAGTAGAAAATCATCCACGACGCAGTATCGAAGGGGGCCCGGCGAGGGCTGGGTGTCGCGCAGGCCGGGATTTGCGCTATCGAAAGAGGTGATGAGCGTTTGGTTTGAGTCGTTTACGCGCAAGATCACCTGAATGATGAAGTCGGTCGGGGCGGTCTCGATTTGGAACACGACTTTTCGCCCGGGGAGAATCAAGTCGCTCACGCGGCCGGTGGCGTCAACCAAGGTGACCGCACGCAGCAGTCGCTCGTTTCCTAAACGGGCGGGCGGGGCCACCTCGTAGGATCGCCGACAGGCATGGATGGCATCAGTCGCAGACCCGATATAGGCGACCTTGCCTTGGTCGAGATAGACGCCGCGACTGCAGAGCGCTTGCACGAGGCCGAAGTTATGGCTCACGAAAAGCACGGTGCGGCCGTGGCCTGAGACTTCACCCATTTTCGCAACGCATTTTCGCTGGAACGACGCGTCACCTACGGCGAGCACTTCGTCCACAATCAGAATGTCGGGCTCCAGGTGGGCGGCGACGGCGAAGGCGAGCTTTACATACATGCCGCTCGAGTAGCGCTTCACCGGGGTGTCGATGAACTTTTCGATTTCAGCGAAGGCGATAATTTCATCGAGCTTGGCGGCGATCTCGGGACGCTTCATGCCGAGGATGGCGCCGTTGAGGAAAATATTCTCGCGACCGGTGAGGTCTGGATGAAAGCCGGTGCCGACCTCGAGCAACGAGGCCACGCGGCCGCGCAGGGTGAT
>JBEGTN010000260.1:0-19773 GCA_041179405.1 Verrucomicrobiota bacterium | reverse complement strand
CATCGGGCTGGCCGAGGGCGAGCAGGGTGTCGCCGACCTTGCCGAGGATGCCGGGCGGGAGCTGGTCGGGCGCGCAGGTGGAGGCGATCTGGCCGAGCAACTGGTCGCGCAGGGCGTCGTTCTTCCGAAACGAGGCGATCTCGGAACGGACAAACAAGGCGCGGGCGCGGGCGGTGGGGTTGTCGCGGGAGGCGTCGTCGAGCACGAGTTGATCGACCCGTTCAAAAAGCACCTGGTCGGGCACGGGCTCCGGCTTGGGCTCGCCCGGCTTCGCGCGCGGCGGACGCGCGAGGGTCGCGGCCAGCTCGACGAGCAGGCGCTCGACGTCGCCGCGCGAGGGGTCGTTGACGTAGCGGCGGGTGATCCGGGCGACGAGTTCGAGGGCCTCCTCGGACTTGCCCTCCTTGTTACGGATGCGGCTGATCCAGTAGGCGGCGTTGATGACGAAAGGATGGTCGGGCTTTTCGGCGGCGAACTGCTCCCACATGGCGACGGCGGCGTCGAACTCGCGGCGGGCCTGGTGGTGGCGGGTGAGTTCGTCGAGCACGTAGCCGAGCTGCTCGTCGGAGAGCGGAAGGTTGAGGGCCTCGTGATAGGCGGCGAGGGCCTCGGGGACGCGGCCGAGGCCGACAAAGGCGTCGGCGTGAAGGGAGAGCAGCTCGCCGCGCTGCGGATGCTCGGGCGGGTAGTCGGCGAGCCACTTCTCGCACAACGCCGCGCAAGCGGTGTAGTCTTCACGCGAATACGCGGTGGCGGCGAGGCGGTAGCGGGCGTCGGGCACGAAGCGCCCTTCGGGGAAGTCCTTCAGGTAGTCCTTGATCTGGCGCTCGGCCTCGGTGCCCCGGCCCTCGGCGAGATCGGCCATGGCGGCGAGGTAACGGGCCTCCTCGACGAATTTACCCTTGGGAAAATCCTTGGCGTAGCCCTGCACGGTCGCGCGGGCCTCGGCGTAGCGGGCGAGGCTGAAGAGCGCGTTGGCGCTCATGAGGCGCATGGGCTCGGTGAGCTCGGAGTCGGGATATCTCTCGGCGGCGAGCCCGAGGAAGGTCAACTGGGTGGCGAGATCCTGGCGCTGGCCGGCGGCCATGGCGGCGAGGTAGAGCGCCTGCGAACCGAACTTGGACGCGGGGTAGGCGCGGGTGAAACGCTCGACGGAGTCGCGGACCTTATCGAAGCGACCGGCGTCGGCGTAGCAGCGCACGAGGCCGAAGTAGGCGTTTTCGCGTTCGGGCGACTCGGGGAAATTCGCGATCAGATCCTCGTAGAGCAGGGCGGCCTCCCAGACACCGCCGCGCTCCTGAAAGGTGGCGGCGAGACGGTAGCGCAAGGTGGCGTCGTAGCTGGGGAGTTTCTCCACCTGATCGAGGGAAGCCCTGGCCTGCTCGCGGCGGGCGGTGAGCCGGCGGATGGCGTCGGAGTCGGTGGCGGAGGGACGGGCGATGGCCTGAAGCTTGGCGAGGGCGCGATCAAGGGCGGCGTTGCGCGTCTTCTGCTCGGCGATGAGGGCGTCGCGGGCGGTGATGGTGCGGAAACAGGCGAGCGCGCCGGCGTGGTCGCCGCCCTTCAGCAGGGCGTCGCCGAGCTGAAGGGAGAGCAGGTTGAGGCCGGCGAGATTATCGACGAGGGCGAGGTTGCCCCGCAGCAAACCGAGGCCGCGACGGGCGTCGGCGACGTTGTTGTCGCGCAGGTGCAGATCGACCAGCGCGATGGCGGCGTCGGCCCAGTCGTGATCGCGCGCGGAGGTGGCGAGGAGGCGGTTATAAGTCTCGATGGCGACGGAGAGCTGGCCCGCCTGGTTGGCGGACATGGCGCCGTAGAGGAGGGCCTTGTCGCGGTAGGTGGACGAATCCTCGGCGCTTTTGAAAACGGGAATGGCCTCGACGTATTTTTGCTGAAGGGCGAGGGAGAGGCCGCGGATCATGCGGGCCTCGCCAAGGGCGGCGGGACCAACCGAAGGCAGTTTGGTGATCGCCTCGCCGAGCTCGGCGGCGCGCGGATAGAGCTGGGCCTGGAAATTCGTGTTGGCGGCGGTGAGCAGGAGCCGCTCAAGGGTGAGGCCGGACGGCAGGGCTTCGCCGGCCTGCGCGCGTTTGACGATCTCGTCGAGCAGGGCGGCGGCGGCCCCGATTTTCCTGGCCTTAAATTGCTGATCCAACTCGGCCAACTGGTTGGCCAGCGGGATGGTGACCTGGGCGCGGACAGGGGCGCCGGACAAGGTCAGCAAAGCAAAAACAAGCCAAGGGGCGGCGACGTTTTTGCTTTTACGAGGCAATGTCATAGTGAGGCTGTAATAAGCGCAGGCCGCCGCATCAACTAGGTCAATAGCGAGGGCATCCCCATTTCGGAGATATTATCATGGAGCAGCCTCCGTGCCCAAAGAGAGGGTCTGGTAACGTCGCACCCCCAGCAGGGATGGTTTCCAGCCGTGAACATCGGCGTGGAGCAAATGGGTGCGCGCGCCAAAGAAAACCGGAGCAATAGGCGCATCGGAGAGGAGAAGCGCCTCGGCGCGCTGGAAAACCGCGTAGCGTGCGACCGGATCGGAGGTCGCGGCGGCGCGGGCGATGAGTTGATCATAGGCGGACGAGCTGTAGCCCGTCTGGTTGTTGCCGCCATCGGTGACATACATGTCGAGGTAGGTGTTGGGATCGTTGTAGTCGCCGATCCAGCGGGCGCGAGCGATGTCGTAACGAAGCCCCTTCATGGTATCGAGGTAGACGCGAAAATCCTGCGAAACCAGGGTGACCTCGATGCCGAGTTCGCGCTTCCACATCGCCTGCACGGCGGAGAGCACGCTGGTGTTGATGGCATCGGTGTTCATCAGGAGCTCGAGGCGGGGGAACCCCTTGCCGGCGGGAAACCCGGCAGCGGCGAGCAGCTCGCGCGCGGCGGCGGGATCATAGGTCTGGCGCGCCTCGCTCACATAACCGCCTGTGCCGGGCGGGGTGTAGTGAAAAGCCGCGACACGAGACCCCTGCAACACCGAGGCCGCAATGGCCTCGCGGTCGATGGATAAGGCGAGGGCGCGGCGCACCTTTTGATCGGACATCGGCGGGCGCGTGACATTAAAGCGCAGATAATATGTCTCCAGCAGCGGATCGACACGCAGGGGCGAAGGTTTTTCGGCGCGGTAACCGGCGATGCGATCCGGCAGCAAGTCGTAGGTGGCGTGGCGCTGGCCGGCGCGGTAGGCCGACTCGTCGGCGGGAATGTTATCGGTGGGATAAAAGATCACCCGCTGGATGCCGGCGGAGGGATTGGAGTAATGATGCGGCTGGCGGACGACCTCGATCCGGTCATTGGGCACCCAGACTGCGAGGCGGTAGGGTCCGTTGCCGACGTAGTTTTCGGGACGGGTCCAGGCGGTGCCGCGTTGGTCGATCTTGCCGAATTTCAAGATGGTCGGCGGATGAACCGGGAACCACGCCTGATGGGCGGCGATCGCGAGCAGATAGGGTGTCGGCGAGGTCAGTTCGATGACGAGCGTGCGCGGGTCGAGGGCGCTCACGCCCACCGAGCTGAAATCGGCGGATTTGCCGGCGTTAAAGGCCTCGGCTCCGCGTATCGGGAAAAGCATGTAAGCGTATTCCGAGGCGAGCCCCGGGCGCAGAATGCGTTCAAAGGAAAATAGGAAGTCAGCCGCCGTCACCGGGTCGCCGTTGGACCAGCGCGCTTCAGGGCGCAGATGAAAGGTGTAGCGCAGCCCGTCGGGAGACACATCCCAACTGGCGGCGGTCGCGGGCACAGCCTCGCCGGTGCTCTCGTCGATGGCCGTGAGTCCTTCGCCGAGAGCGATGATGATGTTAAACTCGGTGAACGCGGTGGCGAGTTGCGGATCGAGATCGCCCGGTTCGGCACCATTGCCGAGCAGAAGCGTCTGGGTCGCTCTCGCCGCCTCCACAGGCGTGAGGCGCGGGCGACAGCCGGAACCGAGCAGAAGACAGCCGAGAAAAAGCAACAGGCCGAGACGCGCAAAATTTGTGACGGTCATGAGAAAGTGCGGCCACGCTGAACGGCGGCGTAATGGTTGGCGAGGCCCAGTTGCGCTGTGCGATTGCATTAAATCCAGTGCCCGGCACCGTGCTCCGCATGAAATGGTATTTCGTCGAAAACGGACAACGCGTCGGCCCGGTGGAGCGGGAGACTCTGGATGAGCGTGTCCTCGATGGCACGGTGCAGGCGGACACCCTGGTCTGGCGCGTCGGCCTCTCTGACTGGCGACGCGCCACCGATGTGGCCGAGCTCGAAGTGCCGCCCTCGCTGCCCAGCATGCCGCCGCCGCTGCCTCCTGCCATGCCGGCGACTGATAACGCGGCGGCAGGCGAACTGCGCGTCTGGGCTGAGGCACGAGCGGCGGAACGCAACCACCCCAAGACCGCCCCGAGTGATTCCTTCGGTGGCTTCTGGGCGCGTCTGGCCGCCAAACTCATCGACGGCATCCTGCTCGTCGGCATAGCCCTGCTGCTGGCTGAAGCGGTCGCGACGATTTTCTACGAAGGCTCGATTCCCGTGCCGCCGGACTGGCGCGGTTTTTTACGCGCCCAAGGATTGATGACGCTGCTGAACGCCGGCGCGGCCATCTGGTTTTCGCTCTACTTCATCCGCCGCTTCGAGGCGACGCCGGGCAAGCTCATGCTCGGCCTGCGCGTGGTCGGCGCGGACGGCTCCCGTGTCGGCGCGGGCCGGATCATCCTGCGCTCCTTTGGCGAGCAACTCAGTGCCCTGCTCTTTCTCTCCGGCTACGTGATGGCCGCCTTTGACGACGAAAAACGCACCCTGCACGACTACCTGTGCGGCACCAGAGTGGTGAAAGGCGACCGTAGTCAGACCACGGACGGCGAGTAAGCCCGCCCGCGTGTCACGACGAGTTAAACCTCGCCTCAGACAAGCCTTTCCGTTTCGCAGTATCCACCAGCACGCGTAATCCGCCCCAGTATACAGCCTTCAACTACACAATTTATGTCAACCACCGCCACTCCCTCCTCCCACACTTGGAAATTCTACCGCATCGGCGGTCTCGATCAAGTCGCCCTCGAAAACGGCACCGACCTCATCAACCTCAAACACCTCGACCAAAAGCTCTGGGTCGCCCTTTCCTGCCCCGTCAAGGGCCTGGAACTCGACGAGAAAACCCTCGCCCTCATCGACACCGACAAGGACGGCCGCATCCGCGTCCCCGAGTTGCTCGCCGCCATCGATTGGGCGGCCCTTGTCCTCAACGACCTCGGCATCCTCCTCAAAGACTCCGACTCCGTCCCGCTCTCCGCCTTTAACACCTCCACCCCCGTAGGCCTCGCCGCCCAGACTTCCGCGAAACGCATCCTCGCCTCCCTCGGCAAGTCCGACGCCTCCGCCATCACCCTCGCCGAGGCCTCCGACACCGTCCGCCTCTTCGCCTCCACCCACTTCAACGGCGACGGCATCATCACCGCCGACTCCACCGGCACCGACGACCTCAAGCTCCTCGTCGCCCAGATCATCTCCACCCACGGCGCCCAGCCCGACCGCTCCGGCGTTTCAGGCATAGATCAGGCCCGCCTCGACTCGTTCTACGCCGATGCCACGGCCTTCGCCGCCTGGAGCGACAAGGGCGCCTCGGCCGACGTGCTCACCCTCGGCGCCGACACCGCCGCCGCCCATGCCGCCATCCAGACCGTCTCCGCCAAAGTGGACGACTACTTCTCCCGCACCCGCCTCGCCGCCTACGATTCGCGCGCCCTCGCCGCGCTCAATCGCTCCGAGACCGAATACCTCACCATCGCCGCCAAGGACCTCTCGATCACCGCCTCCGAGGTCGCCGGTTTCCCCCTCGCCCGCATCGCCGCCGACCAGCCCCTCCCGCTCCTCGCCGGCGTCAACCCCGCCTGGGCCGCCGCCCTCTCCACGCTCCACGCCGCCGCCGTCACCCCGGCTTTTGGCGCCACCAAGACCGTGCTCACCGAGACCGAGTGGACCGCCCTCAAGGCCAAGGTCGCCGCCTTCGCCGCCTGGAGCGCCGCCAAGACCGGGGCCGCCGTCGAGCCCCTCGGCCTCGATCGCGTTAAAGCCATCCTTGCCGCCAACAAACAAGCCGAGCTCGCCGCCCTCATCGCCAAGGATAAATCCCTCGAGCCCGAGTTCACCGCCATCGCTTCGGTCGAGAAAATCCTCCGCTACACCCGCGATTTCCGCGCCCTGCTGCACAACTTCGTCAACTTCTTCGACTTCTACTCCCCGGACTATCTCGCCACCTTCCAGGCCGGCACCCTCTACCTCGACAACCGCTCCACCGAGTTCTGCATCGAGGTCGCCGGCCCCGCCCCGCTCGCCGCCATGAGCAAGGCCTACATCGCCTACTGCGACCTCACCCGCGCCGGCCTGCCCTCGCGCAAGATCGCCGCCTGCTTCACCCAAGGTGACAGCGACTTCCTCTTCGTCGGCCGCAACGGCATTTTCTACGACCGCCAGGGCCGCGACTGGGATGCCGCCATCACCTCCATCGTGGACAACCCCATCAGCGTCCGCCAGGCCTTCTTCTCCCCCTATAAAAAGTTTGTGCGCATGATCGAGGAGCAGGCCGCCAAACGCGCCGCCGCCGCCGATGCCGAGAGCAACGCCAGGCTCGCCGCCGCCGCCGAGAAGACCGCCAACGCCGACAAATCCCCGCCCGCCCCGCCCAAGAAATTCGATGTCGGCGTCATCGCCGCCCTCGGTGTCGCCGCCGGCGCCCTCGGCACCGTGCTCGGCGGCCTCATCGGAGGCTTCCTCGGCCTCGGCATGTGGATGCCCCTCGGCTTGCTCGGCATCATCCTCGTCATCTCCGGTCCCTCGATGGCCATCGCCTGGCTAAAACTCCGCCAGCGCAACCTCGGCCCCATCCTCGAAGCCAACGGCTGGGCCATCAACGGCCGCGTCAAAATCAACATCCCCTTCGGCACCAAGCTCACCGAGCGCGCCGTCCTCCCGAAGGACAGCAAGCTCGACCTCACCGATCCCTACGAGGACAAGAAGGCCGCCGCCAAGCGCCGCCGCGTCAGCATCCTAATCGTGTTGGCCTGTATTATCGGCGGGCTCTTCTGGCACTACGAGTCCACCGGCTACTGCCTGTGGGATAGCGCCGAGATCAAACAAAAGGTGCGCGACGAACGCGCCGCCGCCGCCGCCCTCGAGCAAGCCAAGGCCGCCCAGATCAAGAAGGACGCCGAGGCCAAGGCCGCCGCCGCCGCGAAGTAACCCGCGCTCCGCACACCGCCTCGATCCGACTCCGGCCCGGCCTCCCGCAAGGGAGCCGGGCCTTTTCGTTTTTACCACGCGTTGGCCGCGTCACGCGCCCAACGCCGTCCGCACCAGCGCCGCGATCGCAGGCGGCAGCTCCAGCGCCAACGCCGCCGCCTGCGCACCCGCACTCATCTTGCGCCAGGTCTTCCGTAAAATATCCACGAACTTCTCCTCGGGGTAATCCGCGTGGGCCGCCGCGAAGCCCGCGATCTCGTTCTCCAAAAACACCAGGCACGCCGCGTCCTCCAGCGCCTGCGTGCCGGCGTTCGACTTGAGTCCGGTTTTGGAAACCCACGTCGCCACCTCCGCCGCCTCGGTCTCCGGCACTCCCGCCGCGATCAAGATCCCCCGCGCCCGCTCCGCCTGCTGCACATACAGCGCGCGTCGCCACGAGAGATACGCGACCTTGCCCTCGGGAAAACTCGCGCGCGGCGAGGTCCAGCGTTCGAGGTGCTGGCAACGCGCCGCGAGTCGCAGCAGTTCACTCGCATCCGGCACCAAGCGCAGCACCCACGCCTCCATGCGCTCGGCGTAAACCAGCTCCGCCGCGCGGCCGTCCGTCGCCCGCGAAGGGTCCGCCGCATGCGCCGCGTCAATCGCCGCCCGCGCCCGCGCATACGCGCCCGCCAGTCCTGCCGACGCGCTCACCCTTTGTTCCCCTTGAGCAAGATGAAGTGCGCGAGGTCGTGTTTCTCGAACTCGTCCCAATACGCGTCCTCGATCTGCTTGAGCCGCGCATCCGCATCGATCGGCGGGCCGTCCTTGCCCTGCGCAAAACCGCGTCCCTGCTCGGCCGCGAGATCGCGGTCCGACAAGCGCGCGACCAGCTCGTGCCAGAAGAGATCGTTGGCCGCGTCGCCCTCGATCTTTCGCAGGCGCTCGTCCTCGGTGATTTTCTCCGAGGGTTTCAAGAGGCCGTTGCTCGCCACCGTGACGTAGTCCGCGCACCCGAGCGGGGTCGCGAGTTCGAGCAGTTTTTGATACAGCTCTTCGTAGCGTTTCAGCGCCGGGTTCTCTTCCTCCGGCGGACGCGAGCCCGCCACCGTGTGCATGCCCAGCGAGGCGAGTTCGAGCAGACGGGCGTATTCCTTGGGATTAAACATGACCTTCATTCCCCCTCACTGCATCGCCCCGCCGCCCCATCGCAAGGCCGTTCCCTGTCTCGCGCGCGTTCCCGCCAACATGATTTCTTCTCATTGAAACGAGGAAAATAACTCGACCTGCCTGTCCGCCGTCAGGCCCCAAGTGGCACGATTGCCGCAATATGCGCTACTGATCGTTCTTCGCCATGCCTTCCACCGACTCCACTTCCTCCACTGCATCGTCCACCACGCCCGCCGCTCCGAGCGCTCCCGTGCGTCGCCGCCTGCTCCCCTTTTTAATCTACGGCCTGCTCCTCGCCGTCATCGTCGCCGGTGCCTGCGGCATCCGTGATTACGGCCAAAAGCTCGCGCACGCCACCGATGTGAACAACAAGCGCATCAACCTCGCCGGCCGCCAGCGCGCCCTCAGCCAGCGCATGACCAAGGCCCTCCTCGCCTACGATCTCGACTCCCGCGCCCAGCGCTCCGCCGAGGCCCCGCTCGGCGAGCTCCGCAAGGTCTCCGGCATCTTCAACTCCGTCATCCGCGGCTTCGACGCCGGCGGCATCGTCCCCGGCACCGACGGCAAGGAGTTCCTCATGCCCGCCGTCACCGACGACGAGGAAAAGCGCATCGTGCGCGACGCCCTCGAGCTCTGGCTCCCGCTCTATGATCGCCTCCAGGAGGTCACCTCCGCCAAGGCCTCCCCCGAGCAGCTCGCCGCCGCCGTGGAAATGGCCCGCGCCCGCAACGTGCCTATCTTCGATTTGATGAACGAGCTCACCAACCGCACCGAGCTCACCGCCCGCGCCAGCGTCGCCGCCGCCTCCACCCCGCGCAACGCCCTCATCGCCCTCGTCAGCGTCACCGCCTTTCTCATCCCCGGCTTCTTTCTCTGGAGCCGCGCCCGCGCCCACGGCCGCCGCGCCCAGGATGCCCTTGCCTCCCTCGAAGCCACTTACGCCCAGCTCTCCACTCAGAGTTCCGCCCTCGCCACCGCCAAGGCCGAGACCGACCGCATCATGGAGACTGTCCAGGAGGGCCTCCTCCTCATCGACGCTAACGGCATCATCGGCGAATACCACTCGCGCGAACTCCTCACCATCTTCCGCCAGGAGCAACTCGCCGGCCTCAGTCTCCTCAACCTCCTCCAGCGCCTGCTCTCGGAGAAGATGTTCAACGCCACCAAGGACTACCTCGCCCTCCTCTTCGACGCCAACCGCAAGGAGAAGACCATCCTCAAGGTTAACCCCCTCACCGACATCGAGGTCAACTTCGCCAACCCCGCCGGCGGCTTCATCCACCGCTACCTCGGCTTCAGCTTCCGCCGCATCATGGACGGCGACCGCGTCGCCCGCGTCTTCGTCGCCGTCCGCGACGTCACCCCGCAGGTCGAGCTCGAGAAGAAACTCCGCGAGGCCGAGAAGAACAAGGACCGCCAGCTCGATATCCTCCTCGGCATCGTCCACGTCGCCCCCGCCGAGCTCGAGGGCTTCATCCAGATCGTCGAGATCGAGCTCGATACCATCAACCGCACCCTCCGCGCCGAGGACTTCGCCGGCGTCAACGGCGCCCAGGCCGAGGCCCTTCACGACCGCCTCAAATCCGTCTTCCGCTCCGTCCACAACATCAAGGGCAACGCCGCCCTGCTCCAGCTCGCCTACTTCCAGAAGGGCGCCGACCTCTTCGAGTCCAAGCTCGCCGTCCTGCTCGAACGCGCCGTGCTCAACGGCGACGACTTCCTCTCCGTCGTCGTCGCCCAGGCCGGCCTCCGCGCCGACCTCGCCGACCTCCACGATCTGCGCGGCAAACTCTCCGGCATGAGAGCCCTCGCCCCCGCCTCCGCTTCCTCCGGCTCCGGTGACGCCGCCCCCGCCTCCGCCCTCGCCTCCAGCCTCCGCCACCTCGTCGATGACGCCGCCCGCGATCTCGAAAAATCCACCACCGTATCTATCGACGAATACGCCCTCCACACCGTCTCCCTCGGACGCATCGAGCTCGTCCGCGACGTGCTCATCCAGCTCGCCCGCAACTCCCTCGCCCACAGCGTCGAGCCTCCCCTTGTCCGCGCCGCCAACGGCAAACCCGCCTCCGCCACCCTCAGTATCCGCGCCCTACCGCCCTCCGCCGACGGCCTCGTCGGCCTCGCCTTCCGCGATGATGGCCGCGGCCTCGACCTCGCCGCCATCCGCACCCGCGCCGAGGCCACCGGCCTGCTCGCCCCCGGCTCCGATCCCGGCCCCGCCGACCTCGCCCGCTGCATCTTCGCCCCGGGCTTTTCCACCGCTTCCTCCTCCGGCCCCCACTCCGGCCGAGGCATGGGCATGGACATCATCAAGACCAAGATCGTGGACGAGGCCGGCGGCGCCCTCGAACTCCACAGCACCCCCGGCCAGTTCTGCGAGTTCCGCCTCTATCTCCCCGCCGTCTCCGCCCCATGAAGCTCCTCATCGTTGACGACTCCCTCATCATGCGCCGCGCCATCGAACGCTGCGTCTCCAACCAACGCTTCGAGGAGGTCCGCGTCGCCATGAACGGCCGCGCCGCCGTCGAGGAGTTCGCCCGCTTCCAGCCCGACGTCGTGACCATGGACATCACCATGCCCGAGATGGACGGCCTCACCGCCGTCGAGCTCATCCTCCGCGCCAACGCCCGCGCCATCATCCTCGTCGTCTCCGCCCTCGCCGACAAGGCCACCGCCGTCGAGGCCATCAAGCGCGGCGCCTCCGGCTTCCTCCTCAAGCCCATCACCATCGAGAGCATCCAGGCCGCCCTCGACGATATTCTCACCGACTAAAACTCCCCGCCACCCCACCCCGACCATGGAAGAGCACATCCTCAAAATCTTCGCCCAAAGCATCACCCGTTACTTTGACGCCGTCGCCGACGGCGGCGCCGCCCTCGGCACGCCCTACCTTGGCGGCGAGAGCGAGTCCGCCGGCCTGGGTTTCTCCGCCATCATCGGCATCACCGGCACCTACCGGGGCAACATCTACTACACCGCCTCGCGCGAAAAACTTCACGCCCTCCTCCCCCGTCTCGGCGAGCACGAGCCGGACGACCGCCTCTGCGCCGAGCTCGTCGGCGAGATCACCAACACCATCTCCGGCAACGCCCGCGAGCACCTCGGCGGCGGCTTCATGATCTCCACCCCCCTCATCCTCGAAGGCCGCTCCCTCTCCGTGCACACCGCCAAAAACACCACCTGCTACGTGCTCCCCGTCACCTGGCGCCAGCACTCCTCCCGCGTCCTCGTCTCCATCCACAAATCACCCGACTCGCCGTGAGCGCCACCGCCTTCCAACCCGAACGCGAACTCGCCGTCTTCATCGACCTCGTCTCGCGCTACTTTCAAACCGTCGGCGGCTCCGCCCCCGAGTTCCTCGCCGCCACGCTCGAGACCAGCCTGCCCGCCCAGCTCGACTGGACCGGCTACATGCCCGTGACCGGCCGCCTCACCGGCTGGATCGCCCTCAGCTTCCCCGTCGAGTTTCTCGACACCCTCCTCGTCCGCATGGGCGAAGATCGCCGCGATCAGGAAACCCGCCTCGACCTCGTCGCCGAGATCACCGGCACCGTCACCAGCAACGCCCGCGAACACTTCGGCGAACGCTTCTTCGTCCACCCGCCCTTCGCCACCGCCGGCCGCGACTTCCCGCCCGAGCTCGTGCCGCCGCCGCTCTCCTTCCGCCTCCCCTTCGCCTGGAGCGGCCGCGAGGCTTTCCTCCTCGTCGCCATTCATCCTTGAGCCGCTTTTCCCAATCCTTCCCGTCCTCATGAAAACCGCCCTCGCCGACCGCTACATCCGCAGTGACGACTTCGCCGACCGCATCGACGGCGTCGAATTCGCCCCCGAAGTCTGGGCCATCTTCGCCCAACTCCACCAGGCCCGCTCCGCCGCCGAGCTCGCCGCCACCCTCAAGCTCGACGTGAAGGAGGTGCAGGCCGCCCTCCGCCGCCTCGTCCGCCGCAAACTCATTCGTAAACACGTCCTCGGCTGGCGCGACTACGCCGCCACCGCCAGCCCGGTCCAAAGTAACACAGACATTCCTGTCTGTGCTCCGGTCGCATCCGCTCCGACCCCCGCCACCGAGCTTCCCTCCGTGCCGCCTGCACCTGTCGCCGCCGCCACGCCGGTCCTCTCCGTTACTGTCACCGAGACGCCCAAGCGCACCGCGCCGGGCGTTTTCCTGCGTCTCGCCCCCGAGCACCCGCACACCCCGCCCGCTCCGCCGCTGATCAGCCTGCGCCTTACCCGCCAAGGCTCCGTCTCGGCCCCGTCCGCCGCCCCCGCCTCCCGCTGGCGGCTGCGCCCGATCATCGACGCCATCAGCGCCCGCGCCGGCGGAGGCATCCCCGGCCAGCTCCTCGTTTACCGCGTCTTCCTGCAAATCCCGCCGAGCCTGCTCCAGGCCGCCGGCCTCCACTCGCTCAGCCTGGTGGACGACCACTTCACCGTGAACCACGCCCCGCTGCGCGCCGCCATCCTCGATGCCGCCCGCGTCCACGCCAGCGTCGAGCTCGCGCCTCTCCTCGCCGCCTAGAACCACGCCCGCATCCGATGAACATAGTTCTTCTCACCGTCGGCAAAATCGGCGAGCCCGCCGTCCAGCAGCTCCGTCTCCAGGCTGGCACCGCCTCCGGCGCCTCCGCGCGCGCCGTCCACCTGCTCATCCTCGACTCGCGCCGCATGTCGTCCATCTGCCTCGACGCCGCCTTCACCGAGGTCGCGCTCATCAACCGCACCCTCGGCATCAACCACGGCGTGCTCATCTGCCCCGCCGCGACGCTGAACCTCACCGTGGCCGCCATCCGCGCCGGCCTGCACGATCTCGTCCACGAGACCCTCTCCGCCCGCCGTCTCCGCGCCCTGCTGAAAAACGCCAGCCCCGCCACCCGCGTCGGCGCGCAGGAGTTCAAGGCCGTCGCCGCCTTTCTCCGCACCCTCGGCGGCAGCCCTGCCACCCAAAGCTCCGACGCCGACCTTGCCCGCCGCGAGCAAGCCCTCCTGCATCGCGGCGAACAACTCGCCAACATCGAGAAGCGCCTCACCTTCGACCGGGACGCCCTCGAGGCCCGCGACCGCGAGCTGCACGAATCATCCCGCCGCCTGGAGCGCACTCTCGCCCTCCAGCAAACCGACGCCGATCTTACCCCCGAGGCCGAGCCCTCCTTCGCCCCTTCCATCGACGATCTGCAAGCGCTCGCCAAACGTCTCGACCAACGTGCCGCCGAGCTCGATTTTCGCGAAAAACTCCTGCTCGAAATGCAGGGCCTCCTCACCGCCCAGGCCTCAGTCGTCCGCTCCACGGTCGGCGTGTAGCGCCCCCGCCAGGTCAGGCCCGGAAAACCTCGCGACCATCCACCCAGGTGCGGCTCACCGACCAGGCGAGCGGACGGCCGACGTAGGGTGAGTGGCGGTGCCGGTCGCGCAGGCTCTCGCGGCTGATGGGCGCGCCCCGCGCCGGTGCGAGCAGGCAAAGATCGGCGGCGGCGCCTACGCGGATCACCCCGACCTCCGGCCCGAGGTGAAACCGGCGCGCAGGAGCGGCACTGAGGAGTTCGGCCAAGCGGGCAACGGGCAGCCCGCGCGCGCCAGCCTCGGAATAAAGCAAGGGCACCGAGTGCTGCACGCCGCTGATGCCGCCCCAGGCCTCGGCGAAAGGCCTTCCGGTTTTCATGGCCGGCGGACAGGGCGAGTGGTCGGACCCGATGGTGTCCACCTCTCCGCGCGCGAGCGCCGCCCAGAGCGCCTCGCGCTCGGCGGCCTCACGCAGCGGCGGCGCGCATTTGGCGAGAGCGCCGAGGGTTTCAAGGTCGTCCACCGTGAGCATCAGGTAGTGCGGGCAGGTCTCGACGGTGACGTTGACGCCGCGCGCCTTGGCCGCGCCGACCAGCGCGAGGCCCTCGGCGCAACTCACGTGGACGATGTGGAGCGGGCAACCGGTCTCGCCCGCGAGTTCGAGCACATCCCGGATGGCGCGCAGCTCGGCCTCGATGGGCCGCGAGGCGGCGAAGTCGCGCGGTGCCACCCGCGCCGCCGTGCGCGCCTCGGCGCCGAGCCGGGCGGTCAGCTCCTCATCCTCGGCGTGAACCGCCAGACACATGCCGGGCAGGCCGGCGATGATCTTCATGCCGGCGCGCAAGGTCGCGCGATCAGAGCGGGCGAAATCATCAATGCCGCTGGCCGACATGAAGGCCTTGTAGCCGATGACGCCGCAGGCGTGGAGCGCGGCGAGCTGGTCGAGATTCCCCGGCACCAGCCCGCCCCAGAAACGGGTTTTAACCATCGCGCCCGCCGCCGCAGCCGCCTGTTTGGCGTGAAACGCCTCGGGCGTCACGGTGGCCGGCGTGGAGTTGAGCGGCATGTCGAAGATCATCGTCACCCCGCCGGCGGCGGCGGCGGCGGTGCCGGTCGCGAAGCCTTCCCACGACGCGCGCCCCGGCTCGTTGAAATGCACGTGCGAATCAATCATGCCCGGCGCCAGCAAGGCCCCGGGCGCGTAGATTTCCTCGCGCGCGGATGCGTTCAGCAGACTCGGCGCAAGAGCGGCGACCTTGCCTTCGGCGATGCCCAGATCGGCGACCAACGGCCCCTCGGGAGTGAGCACGGTGACGGCGCGCAGAAGAGTATCGAAACGGCTGCTCATGGCATGGAGGCGGCGTAGCGGCACACCGCATCGGCGAGCACGGCGAGCCCGAGCTCGGCGTCGGCGGGGGCGACATATTCATCGGGATGGTGGCTGAGCCCGTCGCGGTTGCGCACGAAGATCATCGCCACCGGCGCGACGCGACTGATGACGGCGGCATCGTGCCCCGCGCCGCTCACGAGCACCGGCGCATTCCCCTGCCGGGCCAATGCAGCGGCGCGCAAATGCCCGGTCAGCGCGGCGTCCATGGGCACCGCCTTGCCCTGTTGCAAAAACTCCCAGCGCAGCGCGATGCCGCGCCCGGCAGCAAGGTCGCGGGTGCGGCTTTCGAGCCCGGCGACGGCGGCGGCGAGCGTGGCGTCGGAGGGATGGCGGATGTCGAGGGTGAGCGTGGCCTCGGCCGGGATGACGTTGCTCGCGCCGGGCGCGACGGAGAGCTGGCCGACCGTGGCGCGCAAGCCCTCGGTGGCGCGGGCCTGAGCCTCGATGGCGAGCACAGCCTCGGCGGCGGCGCAAAGCGCATCCTGACGGAGCTCCATCGGCGTGGTTCCGGCGTGGCCAGCCTTGCCGGAAAACACGAGGCGGGCTCGCGTCTGCGCGGCGATGGCGGAGACCACGCCGACGGCGCAGGCACCGGCCTCGAGCTGCGGGCCCTGCTCGATGTGGAGTTCGAGGTAGCCGCACAAGCCCTCCGGAAGACACTGCGCCGCGAGCACCTCGGCCGCAGGGCGGCCACGACTGGAGAGCACCTCTCCGAGCGTGTGCCCGGCGGCATCGCGCAGAGAAAGCCAGGCCTCCGGAAAAACTCCCGCGTAGTAGGCGCTGCCGAGGTAGGCGGTTTGAAAACGCAATCCCTCTTCATCGGAAAACCCCGCGACCTCGATATCAAAGGGCGGCGCTTCGCCCCAGGCTTGCAGTTGCTCGATGCACGCGAGCCCGGTGAGCACACCGAGCGGCCCGTCGTAGCGGCCGGCATCACGCACGGTATCGAGGTGCGAACCAATCACGAGCAGCGGACGCGGCACGCCCGCGCCGGCGGGCGCGGCCCAGCGCAGCCGAAGGTTATCCGCCGCATCAATCGTGAAACTGAGTCCGGCGTCCTCCGCCCACTCGGCGAAGCGAAAATGGACGCGTGTCATCGCATCGGAAAAAAACGAACGCGTCAGCCGGCCCGGCTCCTCGCTGATGCCGCCGAGCTCGGCGACGCGCGCATGCAGACGCGCCGTGATGTTGGGATCGAGCGAACGCATGAGAGTTTAGCTGCCGCGATAGGTGCCGTAGCTCCACGGCGTGGCCAGCAGGGGCACGTGGTAGGCGGCGCTGGCGTCGGCGACTCCAAAACGGATCGGCACCACGTCCAAAAAAGCGGGGGCGTCGGAAGAGGGCTTCGTGACCCCAAGCGCGGCGAAGTAGGCGCCGATTTCAAAACGCAGCTCGTAAACCCCCGCGACCAAGGCTTCGCCGACGAGCAGCGGGGCGTCGGTGCGGCCGTCGGCGTTGGTGACAGTTTGCCCGAGGCATTGCCACGCGCCGGCGGGGTCGCGCCGCCAGAGGCCGAGGGCGACGCCGGCGGCGGGACGACCGTGCATGGTATCGAGGACGTGAGTGCTGATTTTGGCGGGCACAGGCGGGAGGGGTTGAGGGGGTTAGTCGGCTACAAGAGCCTGCAGCCGATGCCAGGCGATGCGGGCGATCTGGGCGAGGGCGGTTTTAATCTCGGCTTCGCGCGAATTGGCGACGCGTTGCTCAAATGCTTCGAAGATACCCGCCTGCGTGTGATCGCGCACGCAGATAACGAAGGGGAAATCGAACTTGGCGCGGTAGGCGTCGTTCAACGCCGTGATGCGGGTGAAGTCCGCGGGCGAGAGCCGGTCGAGGCGCGCGGTTTTCTGCTCGGCGGTGCTGTCGGCGGTGAGCAGGCCGGCGACGGCGAGTTTCCCCGCGAGGTCGGGATGCGCGGCGATGAGTCCGACCTGCTCCGCGTTGCTCGCGGCGGCGACGACTGCGACGAGCGTCTGGTGCATCGCCTCGAGCGTGGCAAAGGGCCGGGCGGCGGCGGCGCGTTCCGCAATCCACGGCGAATGCTCGAACAAGGGACCGGCCGCCCGGACAAAGTCGGCGGCGGGCAGGACGTTCAATGTGGAAAGATTAAAGGGCATGGGAGAACGGCCCGATACTTGCAGACCGGGAGCCTCTGCAAAGCGAGTTTCGTTCCAACCCATCACCCACCCCCGTTCCATGCATCTCGCGCACAGCCAATATGGCAAATCCGCCGTCGGTCTCCTCAAAGTCTTCCGTGAAGGCGACCTCCACACCGTAAAGGAAATCGAGGTCTCCGTCCTCGTCTCGGGCGATTTCGACTGCGCCTTTCTCGATGGAGACAATCGCACCACCGTCCCCACCGACACGATCAAGAACACCATCTACGCGCTCGCCCGCGAACACCTTGGCGCCGACGGCATAGAGACTTTCGGCCTGCGCCTCGCCCGTCACTTTTTGGCAAAGTATCCGAGTTTTCATGGCATCACGATCGAGTTACAGGAAAAACCCTGGGGCCGTCTCGACGTCAACGGCGCCCCTCACCCCCACGCGTTTCAGCGCACCGGCGACGGCATCGGCACCGCCCTCGTCCGCGCCAATCGCTCCGGACCGCCATACGTCACTTCGGGCCTGAAGGAGTTCGAGATCCTCAAGTCCACCGGCTCCGGCTTCATCGGTTTCCCGAAGTGCGAATACACCACCCTGCCCGAGGTCACTGATCGCATCATGGCCACCCGTCTTTGCGCCACCTGGCACTACGCCAACGCCGCCGAGGGCTACGACTTCAACGCCGCCAACGCCGCCGTGCGCGCCGCCTTCCTGGATAAATTCGCCAACCCCTACAGCCGCGCCGTCCAGGAAACTCTTTTCCAAATGGCCACCCTCGCGCTGGAAAAAGTCCCCGAACTGGACAGCGTATCCTTGCGCCTGCCCAACCTGCACTACTTCGCCTACGACTTGAAACGCTTCGGCCTGGCCAACGATAACGTCATTTTCTACCCCGCTCCCAACCCCCACGGCGACATCTCCGCCACCGTAAAACGTTAATCCGCCGCCATGCCGAACACCTTCGCCCCCATTAATCCGCCTCCCCGTCTGCTCATGGGCCCGGGCCCGATCAACGCCGACCCGCGCGTCCTGCGGGCCATGTCCGCCCAGCTCCTCGGCCAATACGACCCCGCCTTCCGCGAAAACATGCGCGAGACGCAGGTGCTTTTTCGCCAGATTTTCGAGACCGAGAACAAGTGGACCCTCCTCATCGACGGCACCTCGCGCGCCGGCATCGAGGCCATCCTGGTTTCCCTCATCGTGCCGGGCGACGTCGTGCTCGTGCCGGTCTTCGGCCGCTTCGGTCATCTGCTCTGCGAGATCGCGTCGCGTTGCGGCGCCGACGTGCGCACCATCGAGACCGAGTGGGGCACCGTCTTCACGCCCGAGGCCGTCGAGGCCGCCATTGTGCAACATCGGCCCAAGCTGCTCGCCATCTGCCAGGGCGACACCTCCACCACGATGTGCCAGCCCCTCGATCGTATCGGTAAAATCTGCCGCGCCCACGGCGTCGTTTCCTACGTGGACGCCACCGCCTCCATCTGCGGCAACGCCCTCCCGGTGGACGCCTGGCAACTCGACGCCGTCTCCGTGGGCCTGCAAAAATGCCTCGGCGGCCCCTCCGGCGTTTCCCCCATCACCTTCACCGACGCCGTCGCCGCCCGCTTCAAGGAGCGCTGGCACATCGAGGCCGGCATCCAGCCCAAGGGCTTCGTCCCCGGCACCGGCCCGCGCATCCCGAGCAACTACTTCGACCTCGCGATGATCATGGCCTACTGGGAGACCGGCCTCAACCACCACACCGAGGCGACCTCCATGCTCTACTGTGCGCGCGAGTGCGCCCGCATCGTGCTTGAGGAGGGCCTCGCCGAATCCATCGAGCGCCACCGCCTCGGCAGCGAGGCCATGATGGCCGGCCTGCGCGCGATGGGCCTGCGTCTCTTCGGCGATCTGCCGAACAAGATGCTCAACGTCACCGGCGTTTATATTCCCAAGGAGGTCGATGGCGAGGCGGTGCGGCGCACCTTGCTGCTCGATTTCGGCATCGAGATCGGCACGTCCTTCGGCCCGCTCGTCGGCGTCATCTGGCGTATCGGCAACATGGGTTACAACTCCCGCAAGGAGTTCATCCTGCAAACCCTCGCCTGCCTCGCTGCCACCCTCCGTCTCCACGGCATGACGCTCCCCTCCGACGGCGTCGCCGAGGCCCACGCCGTTTACAAGGCCGCCGGCCAGACCGCCGCGTAATACCATTTATGTTTCGGATTGAGACTTTGGATCCGAGGTAGGGCGTGACCGCTGGGCGCGCCGCGTCGGCGTGGTGAATACCGGAGAGGCACGGCGGCGGTCCCAGTCCCGCGTGCGGGACCCTACCTTTCAAGCCGTCATTTGGGCTACAGTTTTATTTGAAATGCTCTAACCGATCAAGGGGCGAGCGCGCTGGCAGACCTGAAGCGCGAGCCCCCACGGATCACGCAGCATCAGGAGTTTCGACCCATCGGGTGGCAAAACCGCCTCCACGAACGTGGCCCCGGCCGCGAGCAAACGGGCGAGGTCCGCATCGGCGTCCAGACTTTGAAAGGCGATGTGCAACACGAGCGGATGCATCGCGGCGTAGTCCGGCACGGGCGCGGCCGGGTTGCGGTAGATCTCGATCACCGCGCCGCGCGCATCGGCCAGGAAGTGGGTCTGATTAG
>JBEGTN010000259.1:0-2575 GCA_041179405.1 Verrucomicrobiota bacterium | reverse complement strand
TCCCCGCCGTCACCGTGATTCTTGCGCCCATCGGCACCGGCACGCTGGAACCGCTCCTGTATGAATTACTCAACACGGGGCGCGTCGAACGCATCGTGCTCGTCGGCACCGCCGGCCGGCTCGGAGGGACTCGGGGGCCGCTTGGCACCGCCTTCCCTATCGCGGAGGCCACCCTTTCCGGCACCGGGCTGGACCGCGAAGTCCACAACCAACCGCTCAAGCCCTGCTGGCCGGAACCACTGGCTGCGCCCACCGCCTCCATCGTTTCGTCGGATTTTTACTACGGATTTTCCCCCGCCGCCCGTCCTGGCGACTACCGCCATCGTCTGCCCGGCCTGCGGCGGGATTTCGAGCTTCTCTCGTCAAGCGTCGATATGGTCGATATGGAAGTGGGGCAATTCTACGCCCTCTGCCGGCTCATTCCTGAACAACCGGGCCTGAGTTTCCTCGCGATCAAAGGCGCATCCAACGGGGTGGACAACCATGGCGAACAAAACACCCATGCGCCTTCCGTATTATTTCACTGCCTCGTAAAAGCCATTGGCACACTGGGACTTTCTACCATTTTTAAGACGACCTGAAGGCAAACATTTCCGGTCAAAACGAACCAAACCCGGCGCACCACAATCGGGCACCTGCAAATGCAGTAAATTAGCAAAAAAGTCACTTTGACTCCACGGTGAAAACTCCATCACATTCTAGACCATGAAATCGCGACATGCATCAGGATTTACCCTCATAGAAATCATGATCGTTGTAGTGATGATTGGACTGCTGGCTGCGATGGCGCTTCCTTCGTATCAGCGGGTCCGGGCAAATTCCCAGGACAAAGCGATCAGTAACAACCTGCGGCAACTCGCCGGTGCAGCGGAGCAATACTACCTCGAAAACGGGGTTTCCACCGCCGCTTCCGCCGCTCTGATCGGGTCGGATTCCACCCAATATATCAAGGTGATCAACACCGTGGCGCGTGAATCCTACAATACCAACTTAACCCTCGGCCAACCCTTGACGGCGTCCGGCGTGGCCGGAGTGCGCACCATCAGCTACATGAATTGACCGTCTCGATCGCCGCTTGAAGCTAATGGCGAGTGAAAATCAGGATCGGCAAGGGGTGACAAAAGCTCAGGCAGGCCAGCCCCGCAGAGCGAATTGCCGCCAAGGGCAACGTCGCCCCGACTGGAGCCCTCCCTTCACCCGCAGGGTCGCAAACAGAGCGTCGGATTAATCTGCGGGCGCTCCCTAATCCTTCGCGCGCAAGGCTGCTCCCGCGCCAGTGCCGGCCAGAGCGATCGGTGGTTGATACTCCACCAGGTCCGCTGTGACGGTGCCGACCGGGACCTTGACCTCGACCCGCAGCGGCAGGGCGCGCGGAGTATCTTCGATCCAGATACGCATGGCACCACCTTTGCGAAACATTCCGGTCGCCGGTCCGATCGGCTCGGGCACGACGAGCACGGAGTCGAATGTGCCAAGCGAGGCTTTGATCGATTCGCGCCGCAGGGCGCGCAAGCGAAGCGGGTAAAAACGTTTGTCGGCGAGCACCACGATATCGCGAGTGTCACCGGGCTGGAGATTCCATCGGCGGGCGGTGACCAGGCAGGTAATCAGATCGAGAGGATCGCCGGGAGGCAAAGGGATGTCGGCGTTGCGTTTGGGGACCAGGCTGTCGCGGTAGTGGGCGATACGTTTGTCCAAATCGAAGGTAATGCTACGATCCTCCCGCTTGCTGCCCGTGGTGCTCTGGTATTTGGCGTATAGCATTTGGCCTGTGACACGGTCAAAAAACGTCTCCCCCGAGGCATGATAGTCATACAAACGGGCGATAACGCCATCGCTGGAAACATCCACTCGGATGCGGAGCGGCGGGGCGCCGGTGACAGGGAGAACCGGTTTTTCACCGTCAGCAGCCTGGTCGTCGGCAAATACATTTATGCGGCCGGCCCGGGAAAAAAACTTCCAGCGCGCCTGAAAGATCATTCGCTCCCCCACCCCAAGGGTCGGACCGAGCGCAGGCGTCGCGATCACAGGCGCAGCCAAGTCATTCTCTTTCGCTTGAGCAGAAAGCTGCGGCGCCAAAAGAAGGACAAGGCCCAGCGGGAGGAGTCGGACCGCAAGCATTGAAACCATGGAATGGAAAACCGACGTCAATGCGAGGAGAACCGTTGTCGGGCGAAAACAACCGGCCGGCCGAGCGATGCACCAAAAAACTTCGGCCGATCAAGCTAGCGGAAATTCGAGCTGGTTGGCTTCACCCAGCGCCCAGGCATCGAGCCCGCGGTGCCGTAGATCACGCGCAAAATCGGTCGCGAACCCGTGGAGCGTAAGCACGCGCCGCGCCCGAGTCAGCTCGACGAAACGCAATAAGTCAGGGTAATCAGCATGGTCGGAAAGCGGGAAGACTTCATCGCATTGGTAACGGAAGCGCGCCCCTGAATCGAGCGCCCAACCAGTCAGGGCTGCGGTGCGACGCCGGAGAATTTGCCGGATCGTCGGGGATCGAACCGCTTGCGGGGGGCAAAGCACCACATGGCCGGCGCAAGCCGCCGCGTCCAAGGGAGCATAGGCGGGGAAT
>JBEGTN010000258.1:0-7010 GCA_041179405.1 Verrucomicrobiota bacterium | reverse complement strand
GGCTATGAGGTTATCTACGGCGGACACTTCGATGGCGTGCTCAAGCTCATCGCCCATCCTCATGGCGGCGACCATACCACCATTTTCGTCGTGTCGCTGGCAGTCATGTCAATCGGAGCTGCCTCCGCTTTCCGTTTCTACAAATCGACCGCCGACGACACGCTCCAGGCCAAGGCCTCCGGTGCTTTCGCCGGTCTCGTCGGGCTGCAAAAGTCCTTCGACACCGTTTACAATTACTACGTCGCCAAGGTGCAGCAGCGCTTCGCCCTCGTGCTCAACTACGTCGATCTCATCGGTATTTCCGGTTTCATCGTTCGCGGCAGCGCCGGGGTCGCCGGTGCGGTCAGCCTCGCCGCCCGCGCCCTGCATACCGGCAGTCTCCACGCCTACGTTTACTGGTTCCTCGGCGGCAGCGTCCTCCTCTGGTTCCTCGCCACCCGATGATTAGGGCGGAAATCCTAAATCCTAATTTCTAAATCCTAAGCCAACGTCCGCCGTGCCCGATCTCCTTCTCCTCTCCATCGCGTCGCCTCTCATCGCCGCGCTCCTCCTGTTGGTCCCCGCGCCGCTCGTCGCCCGCAAGGTCGTTGCCGGTGTCGGCTTCGCCCTTCCGGCCTTCATCGCGCTCTATCTCTGGAGTCAGTTCTCCGGCGCCACGCTCGACCACGGCTACGCTTTCGGCACCCAATACGACACCGGCTTGAAGGATGCCCTCGGCATCAGCCTCCATTTCGGCCTCAACGGCATCTCGCTCCCGCTCTTTGTGCTCGCTGGCGTTGTCGGTCTCGCCGCCGGCCTTTACGCGCTCCAATCCAAAGCCGAGCGTCCCGCCCTTTACCTCGGCCTCCTGCTCGTCATGCAGGCCGGCTTGATGGGCGTCTTCGCCAGCATCGACGTTTTCTTTTTCTACTTCTTCCACGAGCTCGCGCTCATCCCGACCTTCATCATGGTCGGCATCTGGGGGGGCCGTGACCGCAGCTACGCGGCGATGAAGCTCACCATCTATCTCACCTTGGGCGCGATGATTTCCCTTCTCGGCTTGATTGCCCTCTACCATCAAAGCGGCGCGGAGAACTTCGACTTGATCGCGCTTCGCCAGATCGTCGCCGATGGCGCTATCAACGGTTCGAATCAGAACGTGATTTTCGGCCTGCTGCTCGTCGGCTTTGGCATCTTGGTCTCGCTCTTTCCCTTCCATACCTGGGCTCCGCTTGGTTACGGTGCCGCACCCAGCTCGGCCGCCATGCTGCATGCCGGCGTGTTGAAAAAGTTCGGTCTCTACGGCCTCATCCAGATCGCCGCTCCGCTGCTTCCCGCTGGTGTCGCTCACTGGGCCTGGTGGCTCGGTTTGCTCGCTGTCGGCGGCAACATCCTCTACATCGGCTTCGTCACCATCGCCCAGCGCGATCTCAAGCAAATGATCGGTTACAGCTCGGTCATGCATATGGGCTACGCCTTCCTTGGCATCGCTGCTTACAACGTCGTCGGCATCGGCGGCGTCGTCCTCATGATGGTCGCCCACGGTTTCTCGGTTGCGCTTCTGTTCCTGCTTTCGACCAGCATTTATCACCGCACCCAGACCTTCGACATGGATGACATGGGTGGCCTCGCGCAAAAAACCCCCGTGCTCGCCGCCTTCTTCGTCACTGCCACGCTCGCCAGCATCGGCCTGCCCGGTCTCGCCAATTTCTGGGGCGAACTCGCCATCTTCGTCGGTGCCTGGAGTTACTCCACCGTTTACACCACCCTCGCTGTCTCCGGCGTGATAATATCCGCCATCTATGGCCTGCGCTCCGTCGCCAAGGTTTTCTTTGGTGAGGTCACGCCCGCTCTGGCCAAGGTCATCGGCGAGAAACCTCCCGCTGACCTTTCCTGGGGTGAGAAAGTGCCCGCGCTTCTGTTGCTCTCCGCGCTCCTCGTTCTCGGATTCTGGCCCAAGGCCATCTCCGGGCCCGTCAACACTGCCGTCTCCGCTCTCTACCAGAAATAAATCATTCGAACCTCTTCACAGAGAACACAGAGCGCAGCCCACAGAGAACAAAGAGTTCAAACATTCAGAAATCTATAGAGCCCAATCTCCCCACCACGCATCACCCACTTGCGGGCCTCCGTGACCTCCGTGTCCGAGCTCCGTGAGTTCTGTGTCTCAAACTCCGACCTTCTTCTCCTTTCTTCCGGCCAATGACTCCCGAACTGCTTCAAACTCTTTCCGCCGACAACTTCTGGCCCGCCATCGCCCCCGAGGTGATGTTGGGCGTGCTCGCGCTCCTGCTCCTCGTGGCCGAGATCATTCTGCCCAAGAGCCGCCATGATGTCATCCCGTTGATCTCCCTCTCCGGTCTGCTCGGCGTATTTCTCGGTGTTTTGCTCAATTTTAAGCCGGTGGGTCTGGGTGAGACCACGTTCAACGGCCTGCTGCGCCACACCGAGAGCGGCCAGTTTCTACGCCTCTTTTTCGTGCTCAGCGCCATGCTCGTGACCATCCTCGGCATCATCGCGCTCAAGAAGCAGAAGATGCCCAAGACCGAGTTCTTCAGCATCGTGCTCGTCATCACCGCCGCGCTCATGCTGCTCGGCCAGGCGAATAACTTCATCTTGCTCTTCGTCGCCCTCGAGACCGTTACGGTCGGCTTCTACATCCTCGTCAGCTACACCCGCACCAACCCGCTGTCCTTGGAGGCCGGCCTCAAATACTTGATCCTTGGCGCGCTCAGCTCCTCGTTGCTGCTCTTCGGCATCGTGTTACTCTACGGCGTGGCCGGCAACCCCGCCGCTCTTGGCGCTACCGCCAACCCCATGGACTTTGACGCCCTGCGCGTGTTTCTGGCTCATAACCCCGACAACTTCCTCGCCTCCGCCGGCATCGTGCTCGTGCTCTCCGGCATCGCTTTCAAGATCGGCGCAGTTCCTTTCCAGATCTGGGTGCCCGATGTCTATCAGGGTGCGCCCACGCCCGTCACCGCGTTCCTCGCTGTTGCCTCCAAGGCCGCCGGGTTCGCGCTTCTGCTCATCCTCGCCCGCGTGTTCGCGTCCTATTCTCATCTGGTGATCTCGGTGCTCTCGATTATGGCCGCCGCCACCATCATCTTTGGCAATTTCGCCGCGCTCACCCAGCACAACGTGAAGCGTCTCATCGGTCTCTCCGGCGTTTCCCATGCGGGCTATCTCATGCTCGGCGTGATCGCCGCCCTCACCCCGGGGATTGGTTCACAGGCCGTCGGTGCCGTGTTCTTTTACCTTTTCGCCTACTTGCTCGCCTCCTTCGCGGTGTTCGGCGTCATGACTCACCTCGCGGGCTCAAACGACTCCGATCAAGAACTCGATCACTATCAGGATCTCGCCAAAACTCATCCGTTCCTCGCCGGCGTGCTCGCCGTCGGTCTCGGGTCGCTTGCCGGCATTCCGCCTTTGGCCGGTTTCATGGGCAAACTCTTCATCTTTATCGCCGCGTTCAAAGCCGGGCTTTACGGCCTCCTCGCCGTCGCTGTTGTCGGTGTCGTCGTCTCGATCTATTACTACTTCGGCTGGATCAAGGCCGCCTTTTTTCCTCACTGGCGTCCGGCTTTGCCGGTTGGCACCGTAGCCGATGCCCGGCCAGTGCGCAGCGCTGTTTCGCTGCCGTTTGGTATTCTACTCGGCTCCTTGGCTGCCGCCTCGATTATCCTCGGTTTCTACCAGGGAAATCTTGGCGCCTGGCTGCTTGGTCATTGAGACGGTTACCAAGGGCCCGCCTTCGCGGACCCTTGGGCAAGTGCGCCTGCTTATTAAAATCTCACGCAGACCGGTTTCGGCGTGGAGAGTTTTTCGCCGTTCGGCGTGAGCGCGCCGGTGTCGGCGTTTACCGCAAAAACATCCACGCGGTCGGCATCGCGCCCCGCGACGAGCATCCAGCGCGCATCGGCGCTGAGTGCGAAATGCCGCGGATGCGCCGGCACCGCCACGTTCGAAATCAGAGTGAGACGTCCGGTGTCGGCGTCGCGGCGGAAAACCGCCAGCGTGTCGTGCCCTCGGTTTGAGGCGTAGACCGTTCGCCCGTTCGGGTGAATCACCACCTCGGCGGCGGTGGTTTTCCCTGTGAAACCTCCGGCGGGCAGGATGCTCACCGCTTCGATGAGTTTGAGTGTGCCGGCCGAGGCATCGTAGGCCGCGAGCGCGAGGGTGTTATCCAGCTCGTTGATGATGTAGAGGTGGCGACCGTCCGGGGAAAACTGCGCGTGGCGCGGGCCGGCGGCGGGAGCCATTTCCAGCCAGGGCTGCGACGGGTTGGGCGCAAGCGTGCCGCTTTTCGCGTCATAGGCATAGAGATAAACGCGGTCTCCGCCGAGATCGGGCACCATCAGGAGGCGGCCGTCCGGCGACCAGGTGATCCCGTGGGCATGGGGTGCTTTTTGCCGGTCCGCATGCGCTTGCGAGGCAAAAGTATGTTGGAAAAACGCCGCCTGCTCACCGAGTGAACCGTCTGCGGAGCGACGATAAACGACCACGCTGCCGCCACCATAGTTGGCCGCCGCCACCAGCTTTCCATCCGGTGAGATGCCGATATCGCAAGGTCCGCCGCCGCCGCTGGTGCGGTTGTTAAGCGCGGTGAGTGCGCCGTCCGCTGCCACCGCGAAGGCGTTGAGTGTGCCGCCGGCGTTTTCGGCGACAGCGTAGAGAAACTTTCCGTCCGCCGAGCGCGCCAGAAACGAGGCCTTCGAAAGCGTCGCGACCGGACGGGGCTCCCCGAATCGTCCGGTGGCTGAGTCGAAATCCACCGCCTGAATCGCGTTTCCATAGTTTCCGAGGTGAATGGGGGCGGCCGATAGGCTGGAAAGCAGGGCGGACATGGCGAAAACGGCCGAAATCCGGCCAAAGCGTAGGGTTTTGGGGGACATAAGGGTGAAAATCGACTCTGTGCGGCTTGGAGGGTTGCATGCAAGCAAGCGGATTTTCAGCGTGGGCCGTTCATGGCCTTATTTAGTCTCCTCGATCTCTCCCACGCCTTCGGTGGCGCTCCTGTTCTCGACCACGTTAATTTCCAGGTCGATCCCGGCGAGCGCGTGTGTCTTGTCGGTCGCAACGGTGCGGGCAAATCCACCCTCATGAAGCTCATCGCCGGCGACATGAAGCCCGACACCGGCCAGGTTTTCCGCCAGCCCGGCGCGCACTTCGCCCGCCTCGTGCAGGAGGTGCCTCAGGACTTGAAGGGCAACGTCCACGATCTCGTCGCCAGCGGCGTGCGCCGCGACGCCGCCGGGCACGAGGAGGACTGGGAGATCGACGTGCGCATCGAAGATCTCATCGCCCGACTTCAGTTGAACCCGCTCGCGGAGTTCTCCACCCTTTCCGGCGGTCTCAAGCGCCGCGTGCTCCTCGGTCGCGCCATCGCCAGCAAGCCCGACCTGCTCCTGCTCGACGAGCCGACCAACCATCTCGACATCGAGAGCATCCTTTGGCTCGAAGAGTTTCTTCTCACCGAGAAGGTCGCCCTCTTCTTCGTGACCCACGATCGCGCTTTTCTGCAAAAGCTCGCCACCCGCATCGTCGAGCTCGACCGCGGCACGCTCACCAACTGGGCCTGCCCCTACGATGTGTTTCTCGTCCGTCGTGCCGACCGTCTCGAAGCAGAGGAGCGCCAGCGCGCTGCCGCCGACAAGAAGCTCGCCCAGGAGGAGGAGTGGATTCGCCGTGGGGTGCGCGCCCAGCGCAAACGTGCCGGCAACCGCATCGAGGCCCTCTACGCGCTCCGCGCCGAGCGTCGCGCCCGCCGCGAGCAGGCGGGCAACGCCACCATCAAGGTCACCGCCGCCGACGAGTCCGGCGTCAAGGTCATCGAGGCTATCGACGTCACCTTCGGCTACCCTGGCGCCACCGAACCGCTCGTCCGCGATTTCTCTAGCATCATCATCCGGGGCGATAAGATCGGCCTCATCGGCCCCAACGGCGCGGGCAAGACCACGTTCCTGAAACTCCTTCTCGGCCAACTCGAGCCCACCGGTGGCATCCTCAAGCACGGCACCAAGCTGGAGGTTGTTTACTTCGACCAGCTCCGCGCCCAGATCGACGACAACAAAACCGTCGCCGAGAACGTCGCCGACGGCAACACCCACATCTCTATCGACGGTCGCTCCAAGCACGTCATCAGCTACCTTCAGGATTTTCTCTTCGAGCCCGATCGCGCCCGCACCCCCGCCCGTGTGCTCTCCGGTGGCGAACGCAACCGCCTCCTGCTCGCCCGCCTCTTCATCAAGCCCGCCAACGTGCTCGTGCTCGACGAGCCCACCAACGATCTCGACGCCGAGACGCTCGACCTCCTCGAAAACCTGCTCGTCGAGTTCGAGGGCACCGTGCTCGTGGTCAGCCATGATCGTAAGTTCCTCGACGAGGTTGTCACCGGCACCTTCGTCTTCGATGGCAAGGGCGGCATCGAGGAGTTCATCGGCGGCTACACCGACTGGGTCACCGAGAAGGCCAAGCAGGCCAAGGCCCCCGTCGTCGCGCCCAAGGCCAACGCCCGCGCCATCGCCACGCCCGCCTCGGCTCCGGCCGCCGCCCCGGCGAAGTCCGCCGGCCGCAAGCTTAACAATCGTGAGCAGCGCGAGCTGGCCGAGCTCCCGGCCCGTATCGAGAAATTGGAGACCGAGCAGACTGAGCTGGTCGCCAAGCTCGGCGATCCGAAGTTTTTCAAGCAGGAGGCGTCGGTGGTTCGCGCCGCCGAGGCCCGGTTGCACGAGATCGAGCAGGAGCACGCCGTCGCCTTCGCCCGCTGGGAAGCGCTCGAGGCGGCTGCCAGCTGAGCCGACTCCCTAAACATGAAATTAAATTGGCAGGAAAATCACACCTGTCATCACGGGGAAACGCTTGGGCCTCGTTAACCTGGACTTTCACTCTCTATGAACTTCCGCACCCGCTTCGGGATGAGTTTATTGGTGTTTGGAATCGTTATGCTCGTGGCCATCCAGTTTGGCTATGTTCCGAGAAAGTTGGCCAATCTCACGCCGTCGCAAATCAGGGTTTGTGGCGCTTCTTTT
>JBEGTN010000257.1:0-3753 GCA_041179405.1 Verrucomicrobiota bacterium | reverse complement strand
GCGGCCTTGGCGGCGTGGGCATGCTCCTCGGTGAAGAGTTTGTTGGCGACGCCGATGCGGGCAAACCAGAGGATGTCGGGAGTCATGGGCGGGAGGTTAAGTTGAAGGAATAAGGTTAAGGAGGGGGCGGGGCAGCTCAGGCGCGAGTCTGGCCGGTGCCGTCGATGAGGTATTTGTAGGTGCAGAGTTCGCGCAGGCCCATGGGGCCGCGGGCGTGGAGGCGGTCGGTGCTGATGCCGATCTCGGCGCCGAAACCGAACTCGAAGCCGTCGTTGAAACGGGTGGAGGCGTTCCAGGGCACGACGGCGCTGTCCACGGCGGCCTGGAAACGGCGGGCGGCGGGCTCGTCGGCGGTGATGATGGCGTCGGTGTGGGCGGAGCTGTCGCGGTTGATGATGGTGATGGCGGACTCGAGGTCGGGCACGATGCGGACGGCGAGGATGAGGTCGAGGAACTCGGCCTTGAAGTCGGCCTCGGAGGCGGCGACGGTTTTCAGGCCGGGCGCGGCGTCGAGCAGGGCGAGGGAAGCGGGGTCGCAGCGGAGTTGCACGCCCTTGGCGCAGAGGGCGGCGGCGAGGCGGGGGAGGGCGGCGTCGGCGATGGCGGCGTGGACGAGGAGTTGCTCGGCGGTGTTGCAGACGCCGGGGCGCTGGGTCTTGGCGTTGAGCAGTATCCGCTCGGCCATGACGAGGTCGGCGGCCTGGTCCACGTAAACGAAGCAGACGCCGGTGTAATGCTTGATGACGGGGATGGTGCTGTGCTCGGCGACGAAGCGGATGAGGGACTCGCCGCCCCGGGGGATGATGCAGGAGATGAGCGAGTCGAGGGTGAGCAGGTGGTTCAACGCGGCGCGGTCGGTGGTGGGGATGAGCTGGACGGCGTCGGCGGGCAGGCCAGCCTCGGCGAGGGCCTGCTGGACGAGGGCGGCGAGGGCGGTGTTGGTGTGGAAAATCTCCTTGCCGCCGCGCAGGATGGAGGCGTTGCCGGACTTTAGGCAGAGGACGGCGCAGTCGATGGTGACGTTGGGGCGGGCCTCGTAGATGATGCCGACGACGCCGAGGGGGACGCGGACTTTGCGGATGACGATGCCGTTGGGGCGGGTGGTGGACTCGAGGGGCTCGCCGACGGGGTCGGGGAGGGCGGCGACCTGCGCGACGGATTCGGCGAGGTGTTGCAGGCGGGCGGGAGTGAGGGTGAGGCGGTCGATCTGCGCATCGGGCAGGCCGGCGGCGTGGGCGGCGGCGAGATCGATGGCGTTGGCCGCGAGCTGGGGGGCTTCGGCGGCGGGGAGGAGGCGGGCGAGGGCGAGCAGGGCGGCGTCTTTTTGCGCGGTGGGGGTGGTCGCGAGCACGAGGGCGGCGGCGCGGGCGCGGACGGCGATGGCGGTGACGAGGGCGGCAAGATCGGCGGACATGGCGGAGGCCGCGCGGGGCGCGGCGAAAAAAGATTAAGAGGAAAGATTAAGATGAAGGAAAGGTCGGGACGGGGGCGGGCGCAAGCGGGGGATAAAAAAGCCCCGGTGCGCGGGGGCGCGGGCCGGGGCTGGGTGGAGCGGGGCGCGCGGGTGGATTTCAGGTGGTCGGGGCGAGTTTGCTGGCGGCGGCGCGGAGCTCGGGCCAGCGGTGGGCGGGGATGGCGGGGCCGGAGTGGCGCACGGATTCGGAGCCGACGAGGGCGGCGAGGGCGCCGGCGGCAGGCAGGGACCAGCCGTTGAGGTGGGCGTGGAGGAAGGCGCCGGCGAAGGCGTCGCCCGCGCCGTTGGTGTCGATGACCTGCGGGGCGGGGACGGGCGCGATGCGGTGGAGCTCGGTGCCACGAGCGATCCAGGCGCCGTCCTTGCCAACTTTTACGACGGCGACCACGCCCTCGGAGGCGAGGCGGCGGGTGAGGGCGGCGTAGTCGTCGCCGGAGTCCGGATACAGGGCGCGGATCTCGTCCTCGTTGGCGAAGACGATGCCGATGCCGCCCTGGCGGAACTGGGCGAAGAGCCAGTCGCGGGAGGCGTTGACGACCTCGAAGGAGGCGATGTCGAGGGAGACGGTGGCACCGGAAGCGCGGGCGCGGGCGAGGACGGCGTCGGCGAGGGCGGGGTTGAAGACGAGGTATCCCTCGATGTGGCAGTGGCGGACGCCGGCGAAGTCGGCGGCGGTGAGCTCGGCGGGCGAGAGGGTGATGGCGGCACCGAGGTCGGTGCGCATGGTGCGGGCGGCGTCGGGGGTGATGAGAGCGAGGCAGCGGGCGTTGGGCAGGGCGGCGGTCTTGAAGCGGGAAACGTCCACGCCGGCGGCGGCGGCCTGGGTGCGGTAGGTGGCGGCGGTGGTGTCGTGGCCGAGTTTGCCGAGGAAGGTGGCGCGGAGGCCGAGGCCGGCGGCGTTGCGGACGACGTTGGCCGCGCTGCCGCCGTTTTCCAAGGAGGGGGGGGCGGGGAGGCGGGCGATGATGGAATCCATCTCGGCGGCGTCCACCAGGACCATGCCGCCCTTGTCGCCGCGCACCCCGGCGAGGAAGGACTCGGGCACGGGGGCGGTGAGGTCCATGATGGGGGAACCGATGCCGATAAGGTCGAAGGAGGAGGCGGGGGAGGACATGGCGGGGTGCGCGGGCGCTGGCTTAGTTGGCGACGGTGAGGTTGGTGGCGAGGAGGGGCTCGTCGTCCACTTCGATGAGGATGGAGTAGTCGGCGACGGCGGGGAAGCTGAGGTTGCGCACGTCGTTGATGAGGTTGATGCGTTGGAGGGGGCCCATGGACTCGAACTCGCGATCAAGGAGGGTGCTCATCGAGGAGTGGTCCAGGCCGAGGGAGATGCGGATCTTGTGTTTGCCGGCGGGGACATCGCTGAGGGTCAGAAACCAGATCATGAACGGGTGGGTGAAGGGGAACTGGCGGCCGCGAATGGCGGAGAACACGCCGAGGAGCGTGTGTTTACCGGTGCCCGGATCGATGTGGACGCCGTCGCACATGAGCCAGCAGAGGACCTGAGGTTTGGTGTTCATAGATATAAGAAGGGCGGAGCGTGGGGTGCAGTCGCGCGCGGGGGAAGGCGGAAGTGTGGCGGGCGGGAGGTTCCGCAACAGGTATCTATCGCCGGGGCAGGGATTTTCTTGTCAGGGTTTTGGCCCGGTTCATATCCGGTTGGGATGAAGTATATTTTTGTGACCGGTGGGGTGGTTTCGTCGTTGGGCAAAGGCCTGACGGCGGCGGCGCTGGGCGCCCTGTTGGAGATGCGCGGGCTGACCGTGCGGATCCAAAAATTCGACCCTTATCTTAACGTGGACCCGGGCACGATGAGCCCCTATCAGCACGGTGAAGTTTACGTGCTGGAGGATGGTGCGGAGACCGATCTGGACCTCGGGCACTACGAGCGGTTCACCAGCGGGAAACTCTCCCGGATCAACAGCCTCAGCTCCGGCCAGGTTTACGAGAGCGTGATCCAGAAGGAGCGGCGCGGAGCCTATCTCGGCAAGACGGTGCAGGTCATCCCGCACGTTACTAACGAGATCAAGGAGCGCATCACCGTGGCGGCGAAGGATGTGGATGTGTTGATCACCGAGATCGGCGGCACCACGGGCGATATCGAGGGGCTGCCTTTCCTTGAGGCCTTGCGCCAGTTCTCCCTTGAGCAGGGTCCGCGCGATGTCGTGTTCCTGCACGTCACGCTGGTGCCTTTCCTCGCCGCCGCCGGGGAGCTGAAGAGCAAGCCCACGCAGCAATCGGTCGCCAAGTTGCGCGAGATCGGCATCCAGCCCCACGTG
>JBEGTN010000256.1:0-19335 GCA_041179405.1 Verrucomicrobiota bacterium | reverse complement strand
GGCCCCGATCGCAAGCGCCGCCGCCGCCGCCAGCGCCGGATGCACGCCATGCGCGATCAGGGTCGCGGTGAAGATCGAGGTGAAGCCCACCACCGCGCCGACCGAGAGGTCGATGCCGCCGGTGAAAATGACGAGCGTCATGCCCGTGGCCACGATGCCGAGCACCGCGTTGTCCGCGAGCAGGTTGACCGCCACGCGGGACGAGAAAAAGCCCTTGTAGAGCAGTCCCGCGCCGATGAAAAGCGCGAGGAAGATGCCCGCCGTCGCGAGCAGAGGGATGCGCTGGCGCAGACGCGGGCTCATGCGCGGCCCCCCTTCTTGAACAAGCCGCCGAACCAGCGGCGCGCGTGCTCGGATTGCAGCAGGCAGACCACGAGGATGAGGATCGCCTTGGGCACCGGGGCCACCGCCGGAGGCACGCCGAGGTTATACATCGTGGTCGTGAGGGTTTGCAGCAGCAGCGCGCCCACGAAGGCCCCGAGCAGCAGGAAGCGGCCGCCGGTCAGCGCCGTGCCGCCCACCACCACCGCGAAGATCGCGTCGAGTTCCATGTTTTCGCCCATGCGGTAGGAATCCGCCGCGCGGATATTCGCCGCCGCCATCAGGCCGGCCAGGCCCGCGCACAGGCCGCAAAAAACGTAAACCAGCCCCTTCACCCGCGCCGCCGCCAGGCCGGCGAAACGCGCCGCCTGCTCGTTGTCGCCCACCGCTTCGATGAACAGGCCCGCCGCCGTGCGCCGCAAAAAGAAATGCGCCGCCAGGAAAAGCACGCACGCCAGCAGGGGAGCGAAAGGCAGGCCGAGCACGTGGCCGTTGCCCAGAAACTCGAAGGCCGCGCTTTTTACCACCACGACCTCGCCGTTGGTGATGAGCTGGGCCGCCCCGCGCCCCACCACCATGAGGATAAGCGTCGCGACGATGGGCTGGATGCCGAGGCGCGCCACCAGCAGTCCGTTGGCCCCGCCCGCCAGCACGGCGAGCGCCAGCCCCGCGCCGAGCGCGAGCGCCAGGCCCGAGCCCTTCGCCAGCAGCACCGCCGCCACCGCGCCGGCCACCGCCATGACGGAACCGACCGAGAGGTCCACCCCGCCGGTCGCGATCACCAGGGTCATGCCGAGCGCGAGCACGAGACCGCGCGCGCCTTGGTTCAAAATATCCACCGGCAGGCCGTAGAGCCGGCCGTCGAGCACGCTGATGTTCAAGAACCCGTGGTTGAGCACGAGGTTGAGAACCACCAGCGCCACCAGTCCGAGCAGGGGCCAGAGAATCGGGGAAATGGGTTTTTTGCGCTCGCTCATGCGTGTCCTCCCGTCGTCGGAGCGGCGCCCGCCATCGCGCGCATCAACGCCTCCGGTTCGATGGCGTGGCCCTGGAAGTCCGCCGTGCGACGACGCTCCCGCAACACCACCACGCGGGTGCTGTTGCGCACGATCTCCTCGATCTCCGAGGAGATGAGCAACACCGCCAGCCCGTCGGCGCGCAGCCGGCCGATCAGCGCCTCGATCTCGGCGCGTGCGCCGATGTCGATGCCGCGCGTGGGCTCGTCGAGGATGATCAGCTCCGGCTTGGTCGCCAGCCAGCGGGCGAGCAGGACCTTTTGCTGGTTGCCGCCCGAGAGGTTTTTAATCGGCGTCTCCGCGTCGGGCGTCTTGATGCGCAGCGCCGCGATGTAGTGCGCGCACAGGGTCTCCTGCTCAGCGCGGCTCACCGTTTTCCAAAGCCCCTGCTTGCCTTGCAGCGCGAGGATGAGGTTTTCACGGATCGAAAGATTGGGCAGGATGCCCTCGGACTTGCGGTCCTCGGAGCAGAAGGCCAGCCCCAGCCGCACCGCGTCCTTCGCGGAATCCAGGCGCACCGCGTCGCCGCGCACCCGGATCTCGCCGCCGTCGGCCCGGTCGATGCCGAACAGGAGCCGCGCCGTCTCGGTGCGTCCCGAGCCGAGCAGGCCGGCCAGTCCCGTGACCTCGCCACGGCGCAGCGTGAGATCGAGCGGGTGCAGGGCGTCGCGCCGCGTCACTCCACGGGCCTCAATGATCACCGGCGCGGCGTCATCCGGCGCGGGCAGCTCGCCGGAGCGGCCCGCGATGTCGTTCACCTCGCGGCCGATCATCTTGCTCACCAGCGCGAGGCGGGGCAGCTCGGCGGTGAGGTATTCGCCCACCAGCGTGCCGTTGCGCAGCACGGTGATGCGGTCCGTCACGGCGTAAACCTGATCGAGAAAATGTGTCACAAACACGATGCCGAGCCCTTGCTCGCGCAGGTTGCGCATGACCTTGAACAACTCCGCCACCTCGTGCTCGTCGAGGCTTGCCGTCGGCTCGTCGAGGATGAGCAGGCGGGCGTTGAGATCGAGGGCACGGGCGATTGCCACCATCTGCTGCAAGGCAACCGAGAGCGTGCCGAGCTCGACCTCCACGTCGATGTCCAGCCCGAGCCGGGCCAGCGCCTCGCGCGCGTGCCGCTTGGTCGCGCCCCAGTGGATGAAGCCGCCGCGCCCCGGCTGGCGGCCGAGGAGTAGGTTTTCCGCGACCGAGAGCGCGGGCAGGAGATTTACCTCCTGGTAAACCGTGCTGATGCCCAGTTGCTCCGCCTCCTTGGGCGAGCCGGGCCGCGCGGGGCGGCCCTCGAAGCTCATCTCGCCCTCGCTGGCGGCATACACGCCGGTGAGGACCTTGATGAGGGTGGACTTGCCCGCGCCGTTCTCGCCGAGCAGCGCGTGGATCTCCCCCGCGCGCACCGTGAGATCGACGCCGGAGAGCGCGACGACACCGGGAAAACGCTTCCCGATACCGCGCAGCTTTAGCAGCGGTTCAACTTGGTCGGACTTCATTAGGCGGGCGGAAGTGACCCCGTCTCAATACTGGCGCTCGCCGATGCGCGCGGCCGCGTTGCTCGCGTCGAACACCTCGTCCACGTTGTAGGACGTGCGCTCAACCGGCTTGCCGGCCTTGATCTTGGCGACGGTGTCGTAAATCTTGGGACCGAAGAGCGGGTTGCACTCGACGACGACGTTGATCTTGCCGTCCACCACGGCCTGCACGCCCTCTTTGATGGCGTCAATGGACACGATGATGATGTCCTTGCCGGGCTTCAGGCCGGCCTCCTCGATAGCTTGGATCGCGCCGAGCGCCATGTCGTCGTTATGGGCGTAAACGATCTCGATCTCCTTGCCGTGTTTTTTGAGGAAAGCCTCCATGACTTCCTTGCCGCCGGAGCGGCGGAAGTCGCCGCTCTGCGAGTCGAGGAGCTTGAAGGCGGGGGCCTTGGCGATGGCGTCGGCGAAGGCCTTGCGGCGCTCGTTGGCGGCGGCCGAGCCGGGCGTGCCCTGGAGCTCGACGATGCGGCTCTTGCCGTTCGCGTTCTTCACCAGCCACTCGGCGGCGAGCTCGCCCTCCTTGTAGAAATCGGAGCCCACGAAGCAGGCGTAGAGTGAGTCGTCCTTGGTCTGGACCTTGCGATCCATCACCACCACGGGGATGCCCGCGCGCTTGGCCTCGCGCAGCACCGGCTCCCAGCCGGTCTCGACGATCGGAGCGACCACGATGGCGTCCACGCCCTGGGTCACGAAGGAGCGGATGGCGCGGATCTGGTTCTCCTGCTTGCCCTGGCCGTCGGCGAACTTGAGCTCGATGCCGCGCTTCGTGGCCTCGGCCTTCATCGAGTTGGTGTTCGCCGCGCGCCAGGCGCTCTCGGCTCCCGTCTGGGCAAAACCGATGACCAACGGTTTCGCGGCGGCACCCTCGGCCCGAAGACCGCAGGTGGTGAACAACATGAATGCGGTCGCAGTGAGTGAGATGATACGTTTCAGATTCATTAGCATGGGGGGTTAAGGGATCGTCTCAAAAGTTGAGTGCATACGAAGCCAAGGCAATGCAGCTAACTTAACTTATCATCCTTTTCTTTTGTCTGTCGCCGCACGATTTAGCTTGATTTTACCTCTTAAAAACAGCCTCGCGCGCCCACCCCTGCTCAAATGCGTATTCCTCCTAGACCTGCTTCGAGTCCCCTCCCATATTGCTGGTAATCACCCCGCAATGCCTGCCCCCGCCCCCTCCCTGCTCAGCGTCGCCCGCCTAGGCGTCGGCTGGGAACACGATGAAAGCTTCGTCATCGATCGTCCCGGCACTGGCGACTACCTCTTCATCCACTTCACCCGTGCCGCCCTCGTCACGATAGAAACGGAGACGATCCAATGCGCGGCCAACACCTGCATTCTCTACACTCCCGATCACCATCAAAAATACCAGGGCGACGGCTGCGGTTTATCCGATAACTGGATACATTTTCTCGGCGATTCGGCCGACACCCTGGCGAGCCTGCACGAAATCCCGCTAAACCGTCCCTTTCGTCTGGCCCAGGCTGGTTTTGTCCCGCTTTTGATCAATGAAATGCGGACCGAAATCCACCGCAAGGAGCCTCATTACGAGGAGGTCCTTGACCTGCTTTTGCGGCAGCTTTTTCTTCTGCTTCAGCGCCATATTGAGCTCAACACCCGCATACGGCTGACCGGCCGCAAAGCCGAGCTGGCGGTCAGTTTCGGCGAATTGCAGGCCAATGTGCTCGGCACCCTCGATCACCCTTGGACGGTCGTGGAGATGGCCCAGCGGGTTCATCTGAGCCGTTCCCGGTTCATGGGCATCTATCGTGAACTTTTCGGCGGGTCTCCAGTCGAGGACTTGATCAACGCCCGCATCAAGCACGCCCAATGGCTGCTGACCGCCACCACGCTATCGGTCGGCCAGATCGCCTCCGAATGCGGTTTCAGGAGTCTTTTCCACTTCAGCCGCCTGTTCAAGAAACGCGTCGGCTGCTCGCCGTCCGAGTTTGCCAGTAAATTCGGCAAGAGCGTCTCGCTCAGCTGGGGTCCAAACGAGACCATCGCCGACAAGGACGTGAGTTTCCCGTTTGTCATCCCCGCCAAAACAAAGGCCAAACGTTGAACGCAACCGCGCTCCACTCGCAGTTGCCCTCATGAACCACCTCCTTATTTCGCCCTCCATGCCTTCCGTTCGCTCGCCTCTTCGTATCCCTCTAGCGCTCATCTGCTGCCTCTCCTTCATGCCCGCCATTTCCTGCTCCGCTGTAAAACCCGCATCCGACCCCGCCTCGTGGACCAATCCCCTCGTGCGCCAACGCGCCGATCCCTGGGTCCTGCGCCAGGACGAGCACTACTACTTCACCGCCACCGTGCCGGCCTACGACGCCATCGAGCTGCGCCGCGCCGACACCCTCTCCGGCCTCGCCGCCGCCGAGCCCGTCGTCATCTGGCGCAAGCACGCCTCCGGCCCGGCCAGCTTTCACATTTGGGCGCCCGAGCTCCACCGCATCGACGGCAAGTGGTATGTTTACTTCGCCGCCGGCCGCGCCGAGGACATCTGGGCCATCCGCATCTACGTGCTCGAATGTGCCTCCGCCGATCCCCTCGCCGGCCCCTGGGTCGAGCGCGGTCAACTCGATACCGGTCTTAACTCCTTCGCCCTCGACGCCACCACCTTCGCGCATCGCGGCGTGCGTTACCTCGTCTGGGCCCAGCACGACCCCAAGATCGGCGGCAACACCAACCTCTACATCTCCCGCATGGACACCCCCTGGTCCATCACCGGCCGCAAGACCCTGATCACCAAACCCGACTTCAAGTGGGAAACCGCCGGCTACCGCGTCAACGAGGGCCCCGCCGCCCTCATCCGCCACGGCCGCGTCTTCCTCACCTACTCCGCCAGCGCCACCGACGCCCACTACTGCATGGGGATGCTCACCGCCGACGAGAACGCCGACCTCCTCGATCCCTCCTCCTGGAAAAAATCTCCCTCCCCCGTGCTCGCCACCTCCGACGCCGCCAAGGTCTTCGGCCCCGGCCACAACAGCTTCACCACCCTCCCGGATGGACGTGACGTGCTCGTGTATCACGCCCGTGACTACCGAGACATCGTCGGCGATCCGCTCAAAAACCAGGACCGCCACACCCGCGCCTCGCTCATTCGCTGGCGGGATGATGGGGCGCCTGAGTTTGACTACGGTCCGTGACCGCGCCCGATGTCGCCGTTCGTGGTTCCTTTAACGCGTCGATCACCGGCAGGACGTTGCCCGTGGCGTCAAACATGCCCCGGCTCCGCAGGTTGTTTTGGCCGCGTCCTCCCGCCACCGCCGGCTCCCACCAGAACACTCCCGCGCCCAACCCGTCCGGCACGGCGCGCACGATCCCGCCCACCGTCGCCAGGAAATCGCGCTGCCCCTGCGGCGTTTCGGGAAATGGCGCCGGCTCGCCACGATACTCGCTCGGCCGCCAGGGGTAGGCCGTCTCCACCACCATGACCGGTTTCCCATATTCCCGCGCCATGGCGTTGAGCGTCGTGCGCAACGCCTCCGACGAACCATGCCACCACGGATAATACGACTGCCCGAGCACGTCCGGCTCGATCCCGCGCGCCAGCAAATGATCAAAGAACCACTTCGTCTCCGGCCAGCTTCCGCTGCGCTCGATCTGCACCAGGATCTGCGGCACCGTCGCGCCTTCGCTGCCGTCTCGCACGCCCGCGATGCCCGCCTTCATCAGCTCCGCGAACCCGTCCCACCGCTCCGGCAACTTGCCCTCCGGCCAGAGCATCCCGGCCGTCACCTCGTTGCCGGTTTGCACCATGTCCGGCATCGCCCCGGCGTCGCGAAACGCCGCCGTGCAATCCCGCGTGTAGTCGCGCACCGCGCGCGTCAGTTGCACGAGCGTCAACCCCGCCCACGCCTGCGGCATGGTTTGATGCATGGGGTCCGCCCAGGTGTCGGAATAGTGAAAATCGAGCAGCACCTTAAAACCGAGCGCCTTCGCTCTCCGCGCCTGCGTGATCGTGCTCGCGAGATCATTGGGCAGGTTGTGGCGATCCGCCCCCGGCGTGTGAAACAAGCGCAGCCGCACCCATGTGTAGCCATGGTCGCGAAACAGCGCCATGCCGTCCTTCTCCACCCCGCCGTCCCTGAAACGGGTCCCCTTCGCCTCCGCTTCCGCCAGGAACGACAGATCCGCGCCCACCGCGAAATCCGCTCTTTTTGCGGGATGCGTCCCGCTGGCGCATCCGCTCCAGCCGAGGGCCGCCACGAGCCCCGCCACCCCGAAAAACCGCGCGCTGCGGATGTGCGCAAGCCACCGGGGCCGGTGCGAGTCGAGGGGTCTGCGGAGGATGTCGTTCACCGCCGCCCACCCTGCGCGCCTCGCTCCGCCTTGTCACGCACCACCCTCAATCCTTTACTGTTCGCTTAACAAAAGCTGCCTTCCGCCTCCCGTATGCGCAGGCTATTTCCCATGCCCCGTTTCTTCGTTTTGCTTTGGCTCGGCGTCCTCTCCCTCAAGCTCGCCGCCGCCACGCCCGCCGCCGTCATCGCCACGGAATCCAAGGACCGGGTGACCCTTTCCAACGGCCTCGTTTCCGCCGCGCTCGCGCTCCAGACCGGCAACCTGCTCGATCTCCGCCTCGACGGGCGCTCCGTCCTCGCCGAGCCCGCCTACCTCGACTGGCAGGATGGCCGCCAGCGTCGTCTCTCCGCCGCGCGGATGGAGCTTCGCGCCCGCCCCGCCGACACCGCCGGCGACCGCGCCGAGGTCGCGTTTGTGCAGACTTGGTCCGGCCAGGCCGACACGCCCGCCTTCGATGTCGAGCTGCACTACGTGCTCGTCGCCGGCGAGCGCGCGCTGCGCATGTTCGCGGTTTTCCGCCACCCCGCCGCCTACCCCGCCGCCGGCTTCGGGCAGTCGCGTTTCGTGCTTCGGCTCCGCGACGAACTTTTTGAAACCATCGCGGTGGATGACGACCGTTTCCGCGAGCTGCCGCCCAACGACACGCCGACCGAAATGCTCGGCCCGAAGGAGTCCATGCGCTTCACCGCCGGTCCGTGGAAGGGCGGCGTCACCGATAAGTATCACTATTTCACCGACGTCGGGGATCACTTCTTTCACGGCTGGACCGGCGCGAAGTCGAAGCTCGGCTGCTGGGTCGTTTACGGCTCCACCGAGGACGCCACCGGCGGCCCCACCCGCCAGCACAACACCGCCCACTGGGGGCGCATGCTTTTCAAAATTTTAACCTGCGGCCACTACGGCTCGCCCGGCATCGAGGTCGCGGCCGGAGAGAGCTGGGAGAAAATCTATGGCCCGTGGATGATCTACCTCAACTCCGGCGCCGACCCGCGCGCCCTCCAAGCCGACGCCGCCCGCCAGTCGCTCGCCGAGCGCGCCGCCTTCCCGCCCGCCTGGCTCGACCATCCGGCCTTCGCCCCCGCCGCCGCCCGGGGCGCGGTCGTCGGCCGTCTCGTCATCACCGATCCGCAGGCTCCCGCGCAAACCGCCGCCCGCGCCTGGATCGGCCTCGCCGCCTCCGCCCCCGACTGGCAGCAACAATCCCTCGGCTACCAAACCTGGGCGCGCGCCGACGCCGACGGCCGCTTTGACCTCGGTGCCGTGCGCCCCGGTCGCTACACGCTCTACGCCTACACCGACGGCGTGCTCGGCGAGTTTCGTCGCGACGGGGTCGAAGTGACTGCCAGCGGCCGGCTCGATCTCGGAGAACTCAACTGGACTCCGCTGCGTCGCGGCCGCCAGCTCTGGCAGATCGGCACGCCCGACCGCACCGCCCGTGAGTTTCGCCACGGCGACGATTACCGCCACTGGGGCCTCTGGCTCGAATACCCGAAGGATTTCCCGTCCGACGTCGCCTTCACCATCGGGCAAAGCGATCCGCGTCGCGACTGGAACTACGCCCAGGTCACGCGCCCCGGCCCCGATGGCAAAACCTACGTCGGCACCACGTGGCGCGTCATCTTCGACATCGACTCGCCGCCCGCCAAGGGTGACGCCGTGCTCCGCTTCGCCTTCGCCGCCTCGCACAACGCCGCCCTCCGCGTCCGCCTCGACGATCACCCGCTCGGCGAAAACAAAAAGTTCGGCTCCGACAACGCCGTCGCCCGCGCCGGCATCCACGGTCAGTATTCGACCTGGGACCTGGCCTTCCCCGCGCAACTCCTCACCCCCGGACACCACGTCCTGACCCTCGAACAAAGCGCCGGCGGAGCACCGTTTAAAAACGTGATGTATGACTGCCTCCGCCTGGAAGTCCCCTGAGCCTTCGCCGATCCTCTCTCACTCGCCCGATTTCGTTAAACCACACTTCACCTTCACCCTCCCGCCCTAAAATGTGTTTCCCCGCCCTCCGTTTCCTTCCGTTGGCGCTGCTGGCCCTCCTGCCGCTTGTGCTGCCCGCCCAGCCTGTCGTTAACCTCGTCATCGACGCCGCCGCGCCCGGCAAGCCAATTAGCCCCGACCTCGTCGGCGTCTTCTTCGAGGACATCAACTACTCCGCCGACGGCGGCCTCTACGCCGAGTTAATCCAGAACCGCTCCTTTGAATACACGGCCACCGAGCAGCTCACGTGGAATGCGTTCAGCTTCTGGGAACTGGTTAACCGGGGCGGCAAGGGCTCCGCCGCCATCGACATCGCCAAGCCCGTCCATCCGAACAACCCGCACGCCGTCGTCGTCATGGTCAAGGAGCCCGGCGAGGGCGGCTTCGGCATCGCGAATTCCGGCTTCGACGGCATCCCCGTGAAGACCGGTGCCAAATACGACGTCTCGTTTTTCGCCCGCCAGTGCCACATGGACCACCCTTGGGACGCGAACGCCACCATCGAGGGCAAGCCCATGCCGGTGACCGTGCGCCTTGAAACGAAAGACGGGGCGTCGCTCGGCGAGGCCTCCTTCGAGGTCGTCGGCTACGAGTGGCAACACCTCACCGCCACGATCACCGCCACCGGCTCCGACGAGTCCGCGCGCTTCGTGCTCCTCGCGAAAAAAATCGGTGCCATCGCGCTCGACGAGATTTCGCTCTTCCCGCGCGAGACCTTCCGCAACCGCCCCAACGGCCTGCGCCCCGACCTCGCCCAGATCATCGCCGACCTGCATCCGAAATTCGTCCGCTTCCCCGGCGGTTGCGTCGCCCACGGCAACGGCCTCGGCAACATCTACCGTTGGAAAGACACCCTCGGCCCCGTCGAGCAACGCAAGGGCCAGCTCAACCTCTGGGGCTACCACCAGTCCGTCGGCCTCGGCTACCACGAGTATTTCCAATTCTGCGAAGACATCGGCGCGAAACCCCTCCCCGTGCTCGCCGCCGGCGTCTCCTGCCAAAACTCCGCCCACACTCCCGGCCACGGCCAGCAATGCCTCCCGCTCGCCGACATGCCCGCCTACATCCAGGACGTGCTCGACCTCGTCGAGTATGCCAACGGCCCCGTCACCTCGACCTGGGGCGCCAGACGCGCCGCCGCCGGCCACCCCGCGCCCTTCGGTCTGAAATACCTCGGCATCGGCAACGAGGACCACATCACCCCCGGCTTCCAGGAACGTTTCCAGATGATCTTCGACGCCGTGCGCAAGGCGCACCCCGAGATCGTCGTCATCGGCACCGTCGGCCCCGCCCCCCGTGGGCCGGACTACGACAAAGGCTGGGCCATCGCCAACGAGCTTAAAATCCCGATGGTGGACGAGCATTACTACGAGAAGCCCGAGTGGTTCTGGAGCAACCTCGCCCGCTACGACACCTACGACCGCGCCAAGTCCCAGGTTTACCTCGGCGAGTGGGCCTCTCGCGGCAACGCCCTGCGCAACGCCATCGCCGAGGCCGCCTACCTCACCGCCCTCGAACGCAACGCCGACGTCGTCCCCCTCGCCTCCTACGCCCCGCTCCTCGCCAAGCGCGGCCACACCCAGTGGAACCCCGACCTCATCTACTTCACCAACACCGCCGTTTACCCGACCATCAACTACTTCGTGCAACAGCTCTTCAGCGTGAACAGCGGCGACACCTACCTGCCCACCACGCTCGCCCCCGTCGCCACCCCGGCCGACGCCGCCGCCTCCGCCGTGCGCGACAGCCGCACCGGCGACCTCATCCTGAAAATCGTCAACGGTGCCAACACCGCGAAGCCCTTCCACATCGCCCTCGACGGCGCGAAAAACCTCCCGCCCCGCGCGACCAAGACCGTCCTCGCCGGCCCCGACGCCGACGCCGTGAACAAGGACGGCCAGCCCTCCCCCACCCAGCCGCAGACCTCTCCGTTCCCCATCGCCCCCGCCTTCGACTACGAAGCCCCGGCCAACTCCCTCACCGTCATCCGCATCCCCTCCCGTTAATCATGAAGCTCTCCGCTCTCCCTCTGGTCATGCTCTCCGCTCTCCTCGCCACCGCCCCCCATCTGGTCGCCGCCCCCGCCGCCGCCGCCTACCACGCCTTCGCCCCCACTCCGCCCATGGGCTGGAACAGTTGGGACTGCTTCGGCACCACCGTCACCGAGGCCCAGACCAAGGCCCAGGCCGATTTCATGGCCGAGAAACTCAAGGCCCACGGCTGGCAATACATCGTCGTGGACATCCAGTGGTATGAGGCTTCCGCCAAAGGCCACGACTACAAGCCCGGCGCGAAGCTCGCCATGGACGAGTTCAGCCGCCTCGTCCCCGCCGTGGAAAAGTTCCCCTCCGCCGCCGACGGCCGGGGCTTCAAACCCCTCGCCGACTACGTCCACTCCCAGGGCCTCAAGTTCGGCATCCACATGATGCGCGGCATCTCCCGCCAGGCCGTCCAGCAAAACACTCCCATCCAAGGCACCACCGCCCGCGCCGCCGACATCGCCGACACCACCAGCACCTGCAAGTGGAACCCCGACATGTTCGGCGTCGATTTGCGCAAGCCCGGCGCGCAAGCCTACTACGATTCCCTCATCGCTCTCGTCGCCGAGTGGGGCGTGGACTTCATCAAAGTGGACGACATCAGCCGCCCCTACGACGCCGTGCAGCAAGCCGAGATCGAGGCCATCCGCCATGCCATCGACAAAACCGGCCGCCCCATCGTCTTCAGCCTCTCCCCCGGCGACACGCCCCTCTCCACCGGTGCCCACGTCAGCCAGCACGCCAACATGTGGCGCATCAGCGACGACTTCTGGGATGGCTGGCCCCAGCTCCTCTCCCAGTTTAAACGCCTCGACGACTGGACCCCCTATCGCATTCCCGGCGCCTATCCCGACGCCGACATGCTGCCCCTCGGCCGAGTCAAGTTCGGTCGCCCCACCCGCTTCACTCCCGACGAGCAATACACCCTCATGACCCTCTGGAGCATCGCCCGCTCCCCCCTCATGCACGGCGGCGACATGACCAAGACGGACGACTTCACCCTGTCGTTGCTCACCAACGACGAGGTCCTCGCCGTCAACCAGCACAGCGAAAATAACCGCCAGCTCTTCCGCACCGCCGATGGCTTCGTCGCCTGGACTGCCGACGTCCCCGGCACCGCCGACAAATACCTCGCCGTCTTCAACACCCGCGACGCCGCCAAAGACGCCCCGGCCGGCGCGACTGCTCCCGTTCCCGTCAACTTAGCCGACCTCGGCCTCTCCGGCGACGTGCGCATCCGCGACCTCTGGACGCACCAGGAGCTCGCGCCCGCCACCGGCGACTTTGCCCCGACGGTGCCCGCGCACGGCGCGCGTCTCTTCCGCCTCCACGTCGAGCCCGCCCCCGCGCCCGCACCCCACCGCCACTAGGCGCATTCGCCCCGGGGCGTGCCTGGGGTGATCAGCCTTTCACCGCACCGCTGGTCAGGCCGGAGATAAACTCTTTTTGCAGCAGGAGGAACAACGCGAGCACCGGCGAGATCGAGATCAAGGTGCCGGCCGTCAGCAGCCCGTAGTCGGTGCCGTAGAGCCCGCGCAGTTGGTTGATCGCGACCGAGAGGGGAAACGAGGTCGAGTTCTGCAACACGATCTGGGGGCCGATGAAGTTGTTCCATGAGCCCAGAAACACGATGATCAAGTAGGCGCCGATCATCGGCCGCACGAGCGGGAGCACGATGGTGAAAAAGATGCGGATCTCGCCCGCGCCGTCGATGCGCGCGCTCTCGATCAGGGTGGTCGGCACGGCGTTCATCATCGCCTGGCGAAAGAGAAACACGCCGAAGGCCGGGGCGACGCCGGGCAGGATGAGGCCGGCAAAGGAATCGAGCAGGCCGAGGTCGTAGAGCAGCTTGTAACCCGGCGCGAGCAGGAGCGGCCCGGGGATCACGAGCGCGGCCAGCACGAGCGAAAGCATCAGCCCGCGCCCGGCGAAGCGAAACTTCGCCAGCGCGTAGCCGGCCAGCGCGCAGCAAAAGGTCGCGAGCAGGGCGGAGGTGGCGGCGAGGAAGATCGAGTTGACCATCGCGGTGCCGAGGCCGAGGTCGGTGAAAAGCCGCCCGAAGTGGCGCACGGTCAGCCGGTCCCAGGCCACGCCGAGGAAGCCGTCGCCGAGTGGCAGGAAGTTGAACGCGAAGACGTCGGCGTTAGTCTTGAAGGCAGCGCAGAGCAGCCAGACAAAGGGTATCAGGGTGAGCAGCCCGAAAAGCACGAGGCCGGCATAGACGGGCGCGAGGTGCGGGGAGGATTGGGGGCGTGGCGGGGTCATGGGTTCAGCTCTCCTCCTGCCGACGGTTAAACCAACGCTGGCCGAGGGCAAAGGCCGACATCACGAGCGCGAGCGCCCAGCCGATGGCGCTGGCGTAGCCGAGGTCGCCGGTGACGAAGCCGGTGTTGTAAAGATACATCACGATGGTGAGTCCGCGATTGTCCGGTCCGGGGCCGTTGAGCAACACGAAGGGCAGCTCGAAAAGCTGAAAGCTGCCGAGCAGCGAAAGCAGCACGACGAAGGTGGCGACGGGCAGGATTTCGGGCAGGATGACGTGGCGAAAACGCTGCCAGGAGCCGGCCCCGTCGAGCGCGGCGGCCTCCAGCAACTCGGGCGGCACGCTCTGGAGCGCGGCCAGGAAATAGACCATGTTAAACCCGGTGTAGAGCCAGAGCGCGACGAGCAGGAGCGCCGGCATGACGTGAACCTGCAGCCAGGGGAAGTTGGGATCGAAGGCGGGGAACACACCGTGGAGCGTCGTGTTCACCAAGCCGGTGATAGGCGCGAAGAGTTCCCCGAAAAGCACGCCGACAAACACCAGTCCGACCAGCGAGGGCGCGAAAAAAATGAGCCGGAAAAAGACGCGTCCCTTCAAACCGGGGCGATTAAGCAAAAGGGCGAGCCCGAGCGAAAGCGGCAACTGGAGAAAAACCGAGGCGGCCGCAAAGACGAAGGTGTTGCGCACCGCCTTCCAGAATAGCGGATCGCCGACCATGAAGACGAAGTTGTCAAAACCCACCCAAGCGGTGCTGCGCGGTCCGAAGGTCTGCTGAAAGGCCAGCAGGCAGGACTGGATCAGCGGCCAGACCAGGAACACCCCGAACGTGAGCAGGAAGGGCGCGAGGAAAAGCCAGGGCACCCACACGGGTTCGGCACGATAAGGACGACGCGGAGCGGACATGAGCGGCGGAGAAAGAAGCGGGGGTAAGGGATTCGGACGATGCTAAACTACCAAAGATACGACGAGATTGTTGTGCCAGCCAAGGAGCCGACGAGGGAGTTTACCAGAGGTAAATAACCGAAGTCGGCGACGCTGGATCGCGCGACAAGATCAAGTAGGATGGGTATTTTAGCATCGTCCGAGTCCCTAAGGGGCGGGCGGCGAAGGATGCGCGGCGTCCTCGCGGAAAAACACGTTGCGCTCGATCTGGCGCGCAGTCTGTCGCTGGGCCTCGCGTAGTTCGGCGCGGGCGGACTCAAGCAAGGCCGCCGGATCGCGCACCTGGTCGCGCTCGGCGATATCGACGAGCTTCAGCAACGCGTCGGCGACGCGGTCGAGGGCGAAGTTATTGTAGGGCGAGCTCGTGCGGACGGGGATGTTGCCCGCCTGCGCGATGTAGAGCTGCCCCACCAGCTGGCCGCCGAAGTAGGGGTCGGGCTCGGAAAACGCGGGATGAGTCCACGAGGTGCGCACCGGCGGGATGATGTTGGTGGTGCGAAAAAACGAGGCGTGCGTCTCGGGGTCGAGGTAGAGGCGCTTGGCGAAGCGCCACGCGGCCTCGAAATCCTTGGTCGCCTTCGGTATGCCGAGCATGGTGCCGCCATAGGTGGTGGTCCGCAGTCCGCCGCGTTCCCAGGCGGGCAAGGGCATGAGGCGGAGCTTGCCGGCCAGCTCGGGCATATCGAGACGCCAGCGGCCGCCGAGCCAGTCGGGCATGAGGGCCGCGACGACCGTGCCGCGCAGGCGCAGCGCGTTGCCCGCCGCGTTGAAATCCGGCACGTCGAGCGCCACCCGCCCGGGGCCGCCACACCACGTGGCGAGCGAGGAGAGCACGCGGGCGTTGACCTCGGAATCGATCACGAGCTTCTCCTTCGCGTCGAAAAAACCGCCTCCCGCCTGGAGGAGCAACCCCTCCAACAGGACGACGTTGCTCGGCCAAAAATTCATCAGGTAGCGGTCGGGATGACCGTCGTGGTCGGCGTCGGCCATGAGCGGTCTCAAGGCGGTGAAAAACTCCTCCCACGTCTCGATCTTCGACATGTCGATCCCGGCGGCGTCGGTGAGATCGGAGCGATAAACCAGCAGGATGGGATGCACGTCGTGCGGGATGCCAAAAATGCGCCCGCGCGAAATCCACGGCGCGAACGAGGGCGGGTTGATCGCGTCCATCAACCCTTCCGCCTTCAACCGGTCCGTGAGATCGTAAAATCCGATGTCCTCCAGCGGCCCCGTGAAGGTGCGGGCTGCGACGGCGCGCTCGACCTCGACCAACTCGCCCACCGGCGTGCCGGACAACAGACCGGAGAGCAGGCGACGCTCCAGCGCGGGGAAGTCGATCAGTAGACACTCGGCGCGATGGGCGGGGTTGGCCTGTTCTTCATTCCATTTCTTTATCACCGAAACGTAGGCGATCCGATGAGGCTGGGCAAATACCCACAACGAGAGCCCCTTGTGCGTGGCCGGCGGACGCGACCAGACCAGTGCGGCCGCCCCCAGTGCCAGCGCCAGCAGCAGCCAGACGGCGGGAGTGGTCCACGACAAAAATGCGGGCAGACGACGGGGTGAGGGCATCGCGAAAGGATCTGGAACGCGGGGAAACGAAGGGGGGCTCGCGAACCAAGACGTGGAAACTGCCCGTGACCGCGCGGGACAGGCAAGGCCCATCTCCGGCACACAAACCCATGCGCATGGATAATCAGCGGCTGGCGGCGGCGGCTCGTCATCAAGTTCGCCCCCGAGTTGGACGATCAGTGATTCCGCCCGGGCGCAGATTTATTCGCGCGAACTCGACGTGCGCATCCGGCAGAATACTTTCGGAGCGCTGATCCGCTCCCTTCCTTGGGCGACCTTTTGCAACCGGCCTACCGCCGCCACCAAAACGTTGTCCAAGGCTCATCGACTTGAATCCATTCCTGTGTCGGGATCGCCGTGCATGAAATCACTTAGCCGCACAAAACTCAGACTGCTCGGTATCGCCACGGGAGCGGGCTACGGCCTGTTTGCGCGGCTCGTTTTTGGCGGGCATATGGATACGTCCGACGTGTTCGCGGTAATGACTTCCGCATTTATCCTCGGCGTCCCGATTGCGCTCGGGTTTGTCACCATCTGGCTCGGCGAGTCTGGGGAAAAGCCGGGTTGGAGAGTGTGTTTGCTGCGACCGTGGGAAGCCGCGCTCGTCTGCCTGGCGGCTTGTCTGGCGCTGGCATGGGAAGGTCTCATCTGCGTGATGCTCTGGGTGCCGCTGGTCCTGATTTTATCGTCCTTCGGCGGGCTGTTGGCCGGTCTGGCCTGGCGCGTGTTTCGTGCCGACCGTTCGCGGACTTTGTGTCTGGCCGTCGTCGCCCTGGCACCCTTCGCCGCCGCGCCTTTGGAAAATCTGCGGGTCGCCGCCACGGAGATCCGCCACGTCGATACGCACATTGATATCCATGCCGGCCCGCACACCGTCTGGCAGCAGATCAAGACCGTGCCGCGCATCACCGAGCGTGAGCAGCGCGGAGAGTTTATCCATTGGATCGGTTTTCCTCGACCGCTCGAGGCGCGGCTTGAGGGCGAGGGAATCGGCGCGGTGCGCTACGCGACCTTCGAGCGCGACGTGCTTTTTATCGAGACGATCACCGAGTGGGTCCCCGACCAACGGCTCGCGTTCTCGATCCATGCGGACGCCAAAAACATCCCGCCAACCACCTTCGACGAGCATGTGACCATCGGCGGGCCTTACTTTGACGTGCTCGACGGCTCCTATCGCATCGAAGCCCTGGGCAACGGCGTCGTGCGGCTGCATCTCTCCAGTCGGCAGCGACTCTCCACCGGATTTAATTTCTACTCCCACCTGTGGACCGAATACCTGATGGCCCGGCTGCAAAACTACATCCTTGAGGTCATCAAAACGCGCTGCGAGGCGGCCTAGGGGGCGATTCATACAGTCAAACTTTGCCAGCGTCGCTCCGTCGGTAAACTGAACGAACTTCGGCTCAGCCGCACCCTTGGTCTCCGCGCATGTCCACTTCCGCCGTCCAGTCTCCCCTACCCGACAATCTGCTTCGTTTCCTCTGGGCGCAGCGTCGTGCCTTTGTTCCCGGGTTCTGCTTTGCCATCCTGCGCATCCTCACCATCGCACCGCTGCCGATCATTTTTCAGCGCATCCTGGATGTTTACCTGACCGCCAAGGACGTGCACGGCATCCTCATCCTCTCCGCCGCCACCGTCGTCTTGTTGATCGTCCACCAACTTTGCAGCGTGCACGGCGCCTCCCTGCTCGCCACCGCCGTCACCCGCGTCGTGCTCGATCTGCGCGGCCGGATTTTTCACAAGGTCCAGTTCCTCAGTTTCGGCTACCTCGACCGCCAGCAAACCGGCCGCCTGCTCTCCAAATACTCCTTCGACACCCAGAAGGTCGAGGGCGTCATCATGCCGGTGCTCAACAGCTTCATCCCGGACTCGCTCTACAGCCTGATCACCCTCGGCGTCCTGGTCTCGCTCAACCTGAAGCTCTCCCTCGTCGTCTTGTTGATGCTTCCAGTCTTCGCCATCATGCGGGCGCGTTACTTCGACCGCTTCCGCGCCAAAAACGAGGCCAACCGCGTCGCCCAGGAAAACCTCACCGGTGCCGCCAGCGAGATGTTCACCGCGCTCAAGCTCGTCCGGGTTTACGGCGAGGAAGCGCAGGCCGCCGACCACCTCGCCGCCAGCAACGACGCCGTGGCGCGTTCCCGCGTCGAGTTGATCACCGTCTCGACCAGTTTCGGCGCGTTCAGCTTCGCCGCCATCAAGGTCCTCTCCCTCGTCGTCGTCGCCGGCGGCGCGCTCCTCGCCATCCACGGCGAGGTCAGCGTCGGCACCGTCATCGCCTTCGTCGCCGGCGTGCCCGTGCTGGTCGGTCCCATCCAGATGTTCGCCAGCGTGAGCGAGCAATACTTCACCGCCGAGGCCGGTTACCGCAGCATCCACGAATTGATCCACGCACCCTACGTCGAGGAGTGGCACGGCGTCCGCCGCCCCGAGCCCTTACGCGGGCGGATCACGTTCGAACACGTCCAGTTTCGCTACCCCGAGAGCGAGCGCGGCGCGATCAACGACCTCAGCCTCGACATCGCCCCCGGCGAGAAGATCGCCTTCGTCGGCCCTTCCGGCGCGGGCAAGAGCACCCTCGCCAACCTCCTCCTCGGCCTGCACCGCCCCCAGACCGGCGAGATCCGCATCGACGGCATCCCGCAGGCCGAGCTCGACCTGCGCTGGTTCCGCCGCCGCACCGCGCTCGTCATGCAGGAGAGCATCCTCCTTTCCGGCTCCGTGGCGGACAACCTGCGCTTCGCCCGCACCGACGCCACCGACGAGGAACTCCACGCCGCCGCCCGCCTAGCCCACGCGGAGGAGTTTATCCTGCGTCTGCCCGATGGCTACGCGACCCGCATCGGCGAGCGCGGCGCGCTGCTCTCCGGCGGCCAGCGCCAGCGCCTCGCCATCGCCCGCGCCATCCTGCGCGACCCGGCCTTGCTCATCCTTGACGAGCCCACTTCCGCCCTCGACTACGAGAGCGAGCGCCTCATCCAGCAGGCCTTGGACAACCTCTCGCGCGGCCGCACCGTCATCACCATCGCGCACCGCCTGAGCACCATCCGCCACGCCGACCGCATCATCGTGCTCAACGAGGGTCGCATCGTCGAGCAAGGCACCTTCGCCCAGCTCTCCGCCGCCGGCGGCTACTTCGCCAAACTCCTCGGTGACCAGCCCGCCGAGGCCGCCTGACCTTTCCCTTTAGCCTAAACGTTTCCCTTAACCGACCGCCTCGCTTCTCTCCCATGCCCTTCATCTCCAGTCCCGTCCCTCCGGCACCCGCCGCCGAGGTCTATCATCTCGGCACCGCGCAAAACCCCGCCGGCTCCGTCATCGGCGCCGATCCGCTCAGCCTCCGCCTCGACGGCGCG
>JBEGTN010000255.1:0-6467 GCA_041179405.1 Verrucomicrobiota bacterium | reverse complement strand
AGGGGGTCGGCGGCGTGACCTCGGCGCGGAGGCCGGGTTTGAGGGAGGCGTCCTTGTTATCGAGGAGGATTTTAACGCGCATGAGGCCGCTGGCGGCATCGACGCGCGGGTCGATGAAATCCACCGCGCCGCGGAACACGCGCTTGGCGTCGGCGACAGGGCAGCGGACATCGAGTATCTGGCCGACGCGGAGGGCACCGGCGTCTTCCGCGCGGACGTAGAACTGGACGTAGAGGCGGGAGATATCGACGAGGCGGATGAGGGGCTGGGCGGCGCTGACAGTTTCGCCGACCTCGCGGTTGCGCTCGACGATGAGGCCGTCGATAGGGGCGGTGACGGTGCGCAACTGGAAGAGTTCCACTGCTTGCTCGTATTGGAGTTTGGCGAGATCGAGCTCGATCTTGTTCTTTAGCGCCTCGTCCTCAGAGATGATCTTGTCAGCGTAGAGGTTGGCGGCGCTTTTATTATCGAACTCCTTTTTCTGGAGGGCGGCCTTGGCGCGTTGCATGTCCAGCTCCTCGATGCGACTGAAGAGCTTGGCCACGGTATCGCCCGCGCGCACGGTATCGCCTTCCTTGAGGGGGAGGGCGGTGAGCGTGCTTTGGACGGGGGAGGAGATGACAACCTCCTTGAATGGCAAAACGAGGCCGTCGAAGCGCCCGGGCGCGGCGGCGAGGGAGCCGAGGCCGCAGAGGAGGAGGAGAGGGGCGCGGAAGGCGCGGGCGAAGGAAGGCATAGGGAAGAGCGGTAGGGTGGGGGAGGGTGAGGCCGCTTAGCGGACGGGTTTATCCTCGGTGGTGTCGAGGTTGACGCGGAGGTGTTCGGGGAGGGTGCCGAGCACGAATTGGAACTGGGCGATGGACTTGTTCAGGTCAACCAGGGTGGCGAGCTCGCGGGAGCGGGCCTGGCTGAGGTCGCGCTGGGCCTGGGCGACCTCGTAGCTGGTGGTCTTGCCGGAGCCGAGGATGCGTTGTTGGGCGTCGAGGCCGGCGGCGGCGAGCTTGACGGTGTCCTTGACGAGGCGGGTGCGCTCGGCGGCATTGGCGATGTCGCGCTGGGCGGTGTCAAAGGCGCTGAGCAGGACGACCTCGGTGCGCTTGAGATTAAGGAGGGCCTGGCGTTTGCGGTTGAGGGCCTCGGCGACGCGGGCGTGGCCGGCGCGGTTGCCGATGGGGACGTTGACAACCACACCGAGACTGAAGCTGGGCTGGTCGCGATTTCCGTAGTCGTCGTAGGCGCGGCTGTAGCTGTTGTTGAGGCCGTTGTAGCCGAAGGAGCCCTTGAGATCGACGCGCGGCCAGTTTTGGTTTTTGGCGTAGGCGATGCGGATGTCCTCGCCCTTGGTGGCCTCGATGCTGCCCAGGTAGGTGGGATTATGCTCGAAGAGGGTGGCGAGGGAGGCATCGCGCGCGATCTCCGGGGCCTCGCGGACGATGAAGGAGGGGTCAACGGTGAAGGCGGGGTCGTCGAATTTGAAGTTATCGCGAGTGAGCTCGATGAGGGTGTTGCGGCGCTGGGCGAGGAAGTTGTTGGCGAGAAGCAGTTCCTCCCTCGCCTCGGAGGCGCGGGACTGGGCCTGGGTGACGTCGATGGGGGACATGCGACCTTCGTCCACGCGGCGCTGGTTGTCGCGGACGAGGGCTTCGGCGACGGCGAGGGCCTCCTCTTTGACGCGGATGTTTTCCTGGGCGAAGACCATCTCGTAGTAGGCTGAGGCGGTGTCGCGGATAATCCGCAGGGCGGTGGAGGTGAGCTCGTATTGCGAAGAGCGGAGGTTGGAGCGCTGCAGGCGAATCTCGGCGAGGTTGGCGGCGAAGCCAAAGTCACGAAGGAGCGGCTGGGTGACCGTCAGGGTGGAGGTGGACACGAATTCCGGCCTGAACATGGCGCTAGCGGTGCTGAATCCGTTGCCCGGAGTGTTGATCGTGGTGCTGGAGGTGTGGTCCACCCCGGTGAGCAGTTCGTATTGGGTGCCGAAGGGCAGGCGGCCGGATAGGCCGGTCTGCACGCGAACGATGTCCTCGTTGTAAAGCGGTGCGTAGCGACCGGTGGCGGTGGCGGAGGGTTTGTAATTTTGTGGGCGCTCGCTGCTGGAGTAGGAGTAGCCGCCCACCCAGGTGGGGTCGAAAGACGCCTTCGCACCATCCAGACGGTTTTGCTGGATCACCGGATCGAGGCGGTGGGCGCTCAGCTCCAGGTTGGTGTTAATCGCGCTGACGATAAGATCCTGTAGCGTAATGGGTGTGGCTTCTTCCGCGCAGGCGAGGCCCGAGGCGGTGACGAGGCTTAGGCAGAGGAGGGTATTTTTAACGTGTAGGCTCATGGAGTCGAAATAAGTTGGTGCCGTAAGGACAAATGAAGGAGCGCAAGTATCTGTGCCTTCAAAGGCAAGTGCGGAGACAGAGGCTTGCAAAGAGCGCGATGCAAATCCGACCAAGATGTTTATGTATCAGCGGCGGAAAAAAACTTTTGGTTTTGCTTGGGGTGAAATAAGCGGCATGGGTTTCGGATTGGTGTCGCATTTACCCTCCGCACACCTTGATTTTCGCAGCATCCATAGGATTTTTTAACACTCTTGCATGAAGTCTTTCAACCGATACGGCCCGTCGTCCAGTGAAACCTATGCGCGTTTAGAGGCGTGCCGTTTGTTTGAGGGTCCGGTGAAATCATTTTGGTCTCTCTTTGCCCGGACTTGCGCCGAGTTGGCGGGCGGAGCGCCGACCCGGGTGACGGTGCGTGCCGAAGGCGTCTGGCGCACGGCCGCGAGCTGGCCGGAGGCGCGGGACTTCCCTTTCGGTGTTCAAACTCCCGATTTCGCCGAGGGCGCCGCGCGCGCGGTGCGCGACGGAACGTTTATGTCGCCGTCTTTGGCGGACGGCGCACCGGGCTTGTTGTTGCTGGTGCTCGCGACTGGCGAGGCGGCGGACGCCTGCGTGCTGGCGGTCGCTCTGAACCCCGGTCACATGGAAGATCTGGGTTTTGCCGCCTCCGTGCTGCGCCTGGCGACCGACACGCCCTTGCTTTATCAAAGACAGCGGCAGTTGGAGCGCGTCCGCCAGGACGTGTTAAACTACGCCCAAGCACTTGAGGTCCTCGCCGCGACCAACATCCACACACGCTACGTGTCCGTGGCGATGGCCTTGGTCAACGAACTCGCCGCACGCCATGCCTGCACGCGGGTCAGCCTCGGCTGGCGCGAGGGCACGATCATTCGGGTAAAGGCGGTCAGCGGCACCGACCGTTTCGAGCGCCGCATGGATGTGGTGCAGAAGCTTGAGGCCTGCATGGAGGAGTCCGCGGAGCAGGACGAAGAGATCGCCTGGCCGAGCTGGGCCGACAGCGATGCGGTGAAGCGCGACCATGAGATCTATGTCGGAGTCGAGCGCCTGGGCGCGATCATGTCCGTGCCCCTGAGGGTTGATGGTGAAGGTCGTGGCGTTATCACCCTCGAGCGCGGCGAAGTCGGAGCGGTTTTCACCGAAGGCGAGGCGCTGGCGCTTCGTGTAGTCGCCGACCAGGTGGCGCGCCGTCTCGACGACCTGCATCGCAATGATCGCTGGTTCGGCATACGCTGGGCCGCGGTGGCGAGAGTCTGGCTGGCAAATTTCCTCGGGCCGAAGCAGACTTGGATCAAGGCCGGTGCCATCGCGGGCGCGGTGCTGCTGGCGTTTTCGTTGTTCGTGCCGCTGCCGTATCGCGTCAACGCCAACTTCATCATGCGCGCCGAGGCCCTGTTGCATCTGCCGGCGCCGTTTGACGGTTATCTTGGCGCGGTCAACGTCCGCCCGGGCGATCTCGTGCATGCCGGAGACCTTTTGCTCAGCTTGGATCGAAGTGATCTGCTCGTCGAGCGCGCCGCCGCCCGCGCCGAGCGCCAGCGCTACGCCAGCGAGGCCGAGCGCGCCGAGGCCGATCAAAAACTCGCCGATTTGCGCGCCGCCCGCGCCGCGCAGGCCCAGTCCGAGGCCCGGCTGGAGCTGATCGAATATCGTCTCGCCCGCGCCGAAATGCGCGCGCCCTTTGACGGTGTCGTGGTGGATGGCGACTTGCGCGAGCGCTTCGGCGCCCCCGTGCGCTCCGGAGATGTGCTCATGAAAGTTTCCCGTCTTGAAGGTCTTTATGTCGAGATGCGCGTGCCGGAGCGCGACGTGGACTTGATCGCCGCTAGCAAGTATTCCCAAATCGCGTTCACCACCCGCCCGGAGGACACCTTCTCGGTCGAGATCGAGCGCATCGAACCGGCCGCGCAGGTTGAGCGCGAGGGCAACGTGTTTGTGGTGCGCGGCCGGCTGACCGGTCAACGCGCCGACTGGCTTCGCCCCGGCATGAGCGGAGTGGCCAAGGTGGAGAGCTCCAGCCGCACCCTGGCGTGGATCGCCACGCACCGCCTGATCGACTTCCTGCGCCTCAAGCTTTGGTGGTGAACGCGCCCCCTTCGCCCTCCTTTTTTCTCCCTCGACGTCCCTGAAGCATGAGCGATCAACAACGCGCGATTTTTTCCGAATCCTGGCACCGCGTGGCCGGCCAAAAACTCCGGCTGCGCCCCTCGGTCGCGATTCGCCGCCAGACCTTCCGGGGCGAACGCTGGCATGTGGCGCAGGATGGATTTACCAACCAGTTTTTTCGTTTTCGCGAGGAGGCCTACGATTTCGTGGCCCGTCTCGATGGCACGCGGACCATCGACGAGATTTGGGCGGACTGCGTTCGCCGCCGCCCTGAAACCGCTCCCGGCCAGGGCGAAGTTGTCAATCTGCTCGCCCAGCTTTACCAGGCGAACTTGCTGATGAGTGACACGCCCGCCGATACGGCGCGGCTTTTCGAGCGTCATCAAAAACGCAAGAAACAGGAGCTGGTCTCGCAGCTCTTCGGGGTGTTTTTCCTGCGCATCCGGCTGTTTGATCCGGATCGCCTGCTCAATCGCGCCTGGCCCGCGTTGCGCTGGCTGGCCACGCGCCCCGCCGCCATTGGCTGGGGGCTGTTGGTGCTCGCCGGACTGGTGGTGGTTTTCGGCAACTGGGATCGCGCCATCGACCAGTCCCAGTCCGTGCTCGCGCCCGGCAACCTGTTGATGCTTTACGCGGCTTTCACGCTGGCGAAGTTGATTCACGAATTCGGCCACGCCTGCGCGGTCAAGGCCTTCGGTGGCGAGGTCCACACGATGGGTGTGATGTTGCTGGTGTTCACGCCGGTGCCTTATGTTGACGCCACCGCCGCCTGGGCTTTTCCCGAGCGTTGGAAACGTGTCATCGTCGGCGCGGCGGGCATGATCCCCGAGCTGGCCTACGCCGCGGTGGCGGTTTTTGTCTGGGCGCTCACCGGCCCGGGAACGCTCAACAGTCTTGCCTACAATACCATGGTGGTCGCCTCGGTCTCCACGGTGATGTTCAATCTGAATCCGCTGCTGCGTTTCGACGGTTACTACATCCTGTCCGATCTCGCCGATACGCCCAACTTGCAGGCGCGTTCCCATCGTCAGTGGTTGTATTTGTGGGAACGGCACGCGCTGAAGGTCAACGAGCTGGAGAGCCCCGCCCGCACGCGCAACGAGGCGGTCGGCCTGACGATCTTCGGTGTCTCCAGCTACGTGTATCGCATTTTCATTACGGTCGCCATTATCCTTTTCGTGGCCGATCGCTATTTCGGACTCGGGTTGATCGCGGCGGTGCTGTCGTTTCTCGGGGCGTTTATCCTGCCCTGGGTAAAAGCGCTGCAATACTTGCAAAGCGAACCGCGCATCGAGCGCGCCCGCCGCCGCGCCTGGGCCATCGCGGGCGGGGCGCTCGCGGTGGTGCTGGCCTTTCTGCTTTTTGTCCCCATGCCGGACCATTTTCGCGCTCCTGGTCTGGTGCGCGCCTCCGGCTCGTCGGATGTCAACGCTCCGGTCACCGGCTGGGTTTCCAAGCTCATGGTTCCAAGCGGCGTTTCCATTTCCGCCTCCCGGCCCTTGGTGCGACTTGAAAGCCCGGAGCTGGAGCTGCAACTCGCCGCCGCCCGCGCCGAGCTTGCGCAGGTGAGCGCGCGGGAGCGGCAGATGCTCGCCGAGTTCGCCGGCGGCATCGAACCGATGCGTCTGCGTCGTGAGGCGTCCGAGGCTTCGGTCGCCCGCCTGGAGGCGGACCGTGTCGCGCTCGATCTGCGCGCCCCCGTCGGCGGCCGTTGGGTGGCGTTGCGCACCGAAAACTGGGAAGGCCTCTACGTTTCCCGCGGCACCCGATTGGGCGAGATCGTTGGGCCCGGCCCCGGCTGGGAGTTTTACGCCGTCGTTTCCCAGGATGACGCGAGTGCGCTTTTCGGGGCTGCGCGCGAGGGTGCCGAGGTGCGGTTTACCGGCTCCGCCGGCCGCAAAGTCGAGGTCAACGCCTGGGCCGTGGTGCCCGGCCGCCAGGAGCAATTGCCCGGAGCCGCGCTCGGCTGGACCGCGAACGGTCCGATACGCACTCGTGAAAACGATGCTCACGGAACCATGG
>JBEGTN010000254.1:0-4706 GCA_041179405.1 Verrucomicrobiota bacterium | reverse complement strand
GGCAGGTGTGATTAAAGGTGTGCCAGACGCGCGCGAGTTCTCGCTCCCGCCGCCCCGTTCGACTCCGACTGTAGGGTCTTCGGGGGGGGCTTCGCTTGCGAAGACCGCGACTGCGGGACGGACGATCGAGCACCAAACCCGGTCGCACACGAGGTGCGCCCCTACACCAAACCCGGCATTCGCAAGCTACACCTTGCACAGAAGTAATCACCCTCGTCAGCGACGCACCAGCGCGCGCAAGGTGCGTTGATGGGCGGCGAGCCCGATGTCCTCGCTCATCTCCAGCAAGGTATCGAGCAAGAGGGCGAAGGCCTCGTCCTTGAGCCCCGCCCGGTGACGAGCGATGGCGAGCAAGGCGGCGAACTCGGCGTGGCCGGGGAACTGGACGCCCGCGTATTCCAAGGCGGATACGGCCTCGGCGGCACGATCAAGCCGAAGCAGGCACACGGCGCGACCGGCCAGGGTGTTGGCCTGCTCGGCGGGGGAGGCGATACCGAGGGCGAGGGCGCGTTCGTAGGCGTCCAGGGCTTCGGCCTGGGCGCCTTGGGCGGCGAAGGTGAAAGCTTGTTCGACGGCGATTTCGGGGACGTTGGGGTGGCGGGCGTCGAGGTCGCGCAGCGCGGCGAGCACGTGGTCGGTTTTGCCGCCGTGGCGTGAGCCTACGATGGCGTCGAGGGCAGGTTTCCAGTCGGACATGGCGGGTATCGAGTCAGTTGCGGGCATCGAAGTCCACGCAGCTTTGGAGTGTCCCGCGTCCTCGCGGGACTCCGCTTTCGGTTCTGCGCCTCGGCGCAGAGGAAAAGAACGGCGCACCAAGGTGCCCCGTCCAAAGCGGCGTCGAGCCGCCGCACTCCAAAGCGATCATCTTGAAAACGGATAAGGGTGAGGAGCGAAGCAGGCCGGGAGCGCCGGGCTGTGGTCCAAACACAAAAAAGCCAAAACCACCGGAGTGGTTTTGGCTTTTACAGGTCTTGCGCGGCTCGCAGCGCCCGCGCGTTTAAGTCCTTAGAGCGAGTCGGCGTAACGGGCGATGCTGGAGAGGGTGTAGGTCTCCTCGTCGCGACCGATCTTCACCTTGACGATCTCGCCGGTCTTTTTGCCGAGCAGAGCCTGGCCGAGCGGGGTTTTGTAAGAAACGACGTTTTTGTCAGGCACGCTGTCCCAGGCGCCGAGGATGGTGTAGCGCACGCTCTTCTTGGTGGAGGCGACGGTGAGCTCGACCACGCTGCCCACGCCGACCTGATCGACGCTGGCCTCCTTGAAGTCGGAGATGCGGGCGCGGCTGAGATCCTTCTCGAGCTGGCCTTTTTGGGCCATGAGCACGGTCTGGTCCTGCTTGGCCATCTTGTATTCGGAGTTCTCCTTGAGGTCGCCGTGTTCGCGGGCGGTGGCGATGGCCTTGGAGTTGTCGGGGATCTTCTTGGAGACGATGGTCTCGTATTCCTCGCGTTTGCGCTCGTAGCTGTCGCGAGAGACGAGGAGCTGCTCTTCCTTGGAGTCGCCCTCTCCGGCGATGACGGACTGGATGGCGGGGAAGAGTTTGATGAAGCGGGCGAGCAGGGACTTTTTGGTGAGGTCCTCGAAGCCTTGGTTAAGGAGGAGGGCGTTCGCGAGGTCGCGGGCGGTCTCGCCGTTGGCCGAGGCGAGGAGGTCGGGGATGAGTTCGGCGTCCTCGCTGAGGGCGTCGCCGAGCGGAATGCGACGGGCAGAGGCGGCTTGAAGGGCCTCGTAGTCGATGGCGTAGAAAATGGCGCTGAAGAGACGCGGCGAAATCATGTCGCCGAGCAGCTTGGAGAACTTCTTAGAGTGGCGGTTTTTGACGATCCAGTGGAGGACCGGGGCGCGGAGGTTTTGCTCGGCCATCCAGCGCTTGAAGGTGGCGGAGAGTTCTTCGCCGTGACCGTTTTCGATCAGGAAGTTAATGCACTCGGTGGTGAACTTGCCTTGGGAGACCTTGAGCAGGTTGATGATGATGTCGCGGTGCTCGAGGGGATGGGCCTCCTTGAGCAGTTCGAGGAAGTCGGACTGAAATTGGACGGGGAGCTTTTCCACGATGCCGGGCAAGTCCCGGACATTGGAGACTAAAAACACCTGGGAGGGCTCGAGGGTGGCGGCGTCGACGCCGGCCAGTTTGGCGAGGCGATCACGCACGGCGGCACCGTAGAGACGCTCGGCGGAGTCGAGCTGGTTGCTGGTCTTCACCGCTTCGGTGACGGCGGTGAGGATGGCGGGGAGATCAGCTTTGATGTCCTGCTTGCCTGCCGTATCCACGAGTTTCTCGGCGAGAAGGATGCGGCGGCGGGCGGAGCGGGTGGAGTTGAATGACTCGGTGAGCTCATCCTCGGTGGAGACGGGGATATCACGCAGGAAGTAGCACTCGGTCTTCTTGACCGGCACGGCGATGCGGGGGTCCTTGGCGACGGCCTTCTTGGCGGTGGCCCACCATTTCTTGAACTTTTCCTCGCCGAGGACCTGGGCGAAGACGATCTCCAGCTCGATGGCGGTGGCGGCGTTGTTGGGGTAGGCGGCGAGCGCCTCGATGACGAGCTGGGCGGGGTTTTCGGCGATGAGTTTGTTGATGACGGCGGGCTCGGTCACCTTGCGAACGAGCAGGTGATTACCAGGCAGCACGTCCAGCGTGGTGGCGCAGAAGGTGGGGTCCATCGACTGGCCTTTCTTGGTGGCGAAGTCGATGATGAGACGGTGGGCGGACTCGTCGTAGCTTTTGATTTGGCCAAAGCCCCAGCTACGGTGGACGCAGTAGGCGCCCGTTTTCATCGCCTCAAGTTTTGCTTTGGCGGTCTTGAGAGACGGGTTTTTGGCGATGAGCGAGGAGACGGCTTCGGGAGTCATGGCGTAGGTATTTACAGGCAGGATTGGTCATCTAAGCGGATGTAACGGGCGGGTGTCAACCGCCGTGGCGACCAATGCTTTCAAGATTGCGTTGCGCGGAGGTGAAGGGAGGGTCTGCACCCTTATGAATGAAGACAATGCGATGATTCAGTCCGATGCATGGCCGGTGGCGGCGCGCCTATTGGTGCGCTGGCTCGATGAAGAAGTGCGTGCGGACGCTCTGCTCGACACGGTGCAGTTGAGCGGCGGAGCGCGGGCGCGTTGCCAGCATTTATTCTACGGATCGATTCGTAACTACGGACGCATCGAGGCGGTGGTGGCGACGCTGGTGCGCCTGCGGCCCCGCACGCGGGTGATGGCGGTGCTGCTGCTGGCCGGCTATGAATTGATCGAAGGCGGCGGCGAAGGCCTCGCGGCCAAAGTCGGCCACCACGCGGTGGCGCAGACCAAAAAACTCGCGAGCGAATCCGAGGCGCGTCTGGTCAATGCCGTGGTGCGCAAACTCGCCGAGGCGCTCGCGGCGCAGGAGGTGCCGGGCAAACTGGCCACGGCGGCGCAGCTGGGGAATTATTTTTCGCATCCCGACTGGCTGGTGGAGCGCTGGCTCGCGCAGTTCGGCGCCGAGGGCACCCGTTCCCTGCTCGAGTGGAACCAGCAACCTGCGCCGGTTCATGCGCGCTGGCGCGGTCCCGGCGAGCCTAGCGCCGAAGAAAAGGTGTGGCTCGAGGCGACGCCCTGGGCGGATCACTTTGTAGTGAAAGGAGGGCACTGGCCCGAGGTCGGCCGCGCGCTGGCGGCGGGACGTGTTTATTTGCAAGACCCCGGCACACGGCTGGCGGTGGAGCTGCTCGATCCGAAAGCCGACGAGCGCATCATCGACGCCTGTGCCGCGCCCGGCGGCAAGAGCCTCGCCATGGCCGACCGCATGGGCACGGGGCAGCTCGTGGCACTCGACGTGCCGGGCGCACGCCAGGACCGCCTCGCGGAAAACCTTACCCGCGTGCCGTCCGGCGTGTCGGCCAAGCGCATCGAGGGCGATCTGCGCCGGGCTTCGAGCCTGATGGGCATGGTGCCGGGGACTTTTGACGCGGTGCTGGTCGATGCCCCCTGCACCAACACCGGAGTGATGCGCCACCGCGTGGATGTGAAATGGCGCCTGCAGCCGGCGGATTTCGGCAAACACGCCAAGCAGCAGGTCGAACTCCTCGAAAGCGCGGCCCGCTGGTTGAAGCCCGGTGGCCGCCTCGTCTACAGCACGTGCAGCATCGATGCGGATGAGAACGCGGGTGTGGTCGCGGCGTTTTTGCGCACCGCGCCCGGAGCGGACTTCAAGCTCGGCCGCGAAGTGGTGGCGCTGCCCTGGGTGGCGGGGCACGACGGCGCGGGCGTCGCGGTGCTGGTTAAAAAATCCTGATTTGTGCCGTCCGCGAAGAATTGCGGACGGTCTTTTACTCCTGCGCGCTAAGCTCGGCTGAACGGGCTTTGGCGGCGAGGGCGGTGTCCCGCAAGATGCCGCGAAAATCCCGCGCGGCCATGACTTGCAGGCCGGCGTAAGTGGTGCCGTTGGGCGAGGTCACTTGATTGCGCAGATCCTCCGGCTCGGCCCCGGTGGCGGCCATGAGCTTGGCGGCGCCGAGCACGGTTTCCAGCGAGAGCAGGGCGGAAGCCTCGCGGGTTAGTCCGGCGGCGATGCCCGCCTCGCGCAGCGCGGCGGTGAACTCGAAGACAAAAGCGGGGCCGCAACCACTCACCGCCATGAGCGCGTCGATTTGTTCCTCGGGCAGCTCGATCTCGCGTCCGACGGCACCGAGCAGCGTGGTGACGGTGGCGCGATCATCCGCCGCCAAGGCGCG
>JBEGTN010000253.1:0-4844 GCA_041179405.1 Verrucomicrobiota bacterium | reverse complement strand
CGGACGGTGGCGGCGTTGCGCGCCAGATTAAGATGAAAGATTAAGTTTAAGGGGACTGATGCGGAAGGAGGGCGATGAAGGAGAGAGAGAGATGATGCTCGTTGTAGGGAGTTCGCTTGCGAATACAGGGTTTGGTGGCTCGGGGCTTGGTTTGCTGGCGCGGGCTTCGGCAAGCGAAGCCCCTACGTCCGGAATCGCGTGCAAGCACGCTCCTACGCGGAGTGGATCACCTCAGTCATGCGCGACTTCGTCCTCCAGGAAGATCCATTTCTCAACGTCAATTTTGTGGCGATTGAGGGCTTCGGCATACTCGGGTTTTTTAACGAGGCTGGCAGGAGAATTCATCACCATCTGGATCTTCTCATTCGGGATGTGATGACGGAGAAGCAGGATGGAGGAATCGTAGTCCCGGCTATCGTAGCCGACTCCGAGTTTGCGATAAGCCTCGTCGGATGAGAAAGCCTGGTTGGTTTCGGTCATCATACGGTCGGTTGCGTAAGCACCAAAACCGGCACCACGTCCGTCGTTATGCAGAAGCAGCATGGCACCTACGCCATAGGTAACGATGTGTTTGACGGACTGCTTCATCTTGTCGCGGTTCTCCACTGTGCGCAGCGGGAAACGATTGAAGAGCGATTCACTGTGGAGTCGAACCACGGGCAGATCATAGATACGGGGTTTGCCATGAGTGAGCACGACAAAGTCCTGAGAGGTGACGATGTCGTAATAAACGTGAACTCGAAACCAATAAGGCGTGGTGAGGAGATCGAGGATGGGATCCTCGGGATTATCGCGTTTGAAGTAGTTGAGATTATCGACGGAAATCCGCACGAAGAACCGGTTTTCGCGTATGGCGTGGTAACCAAGCACCAGCGGATGCGGTCCGGCGGTATAACGGCTGAGCGCATCATGTTTGAACAAGTCGTTGAACTGGGCACCCGTGAGCAGGATGTCATTATCCACCGGCTTCATCGGAAGAAAATAACTGGCCGAATAAATGAAGCGCCGGGCTTCGGGCAGCGCGTAAGGTTTGAAAGGGATGACCGGCTCGGGCGGGAGCGCGCGCTTAACAAGGGTCTCGGAAGGGCGACGTAAAATATGTCCGCCAGCGGCCTTGGATGTCAGATAGGCGAGATTAAACGGAGAAGGCTCAAACTCGAGCGCCTCGGTGCCGGCAACGACCAGTCCCTGTGCTTTCATCGCGTCGACCTTATCAGGATTGTTGGTCAGGACGGTGAAAGAAGCGGTGATGCCGAGCAGGTAGCAAATGTGAGAAATGTTTTCGTAGTTACGGTGATCTTTTTTGAGCCCCATCGCGGCGTAGGCGGCAAAGGTGGACAGTTGATCGAGCGAAGCCTGCACCAGCATGCGGTCCCTGGCTTTCCCAACGTAGCCTACTCCCCGCCCCTCCTGCATCAGATAAAAAAGGATACCCTTGCCCTTCTCGGCGATCACCTTGAACGCGCCTTCAAGCTGCTGCACGCAATCGCAATCACATCCGCGCAGCGTCTCGCTGGTAACGCAGGAGGAGTGCAGACGGGTATGGAGCGTGGTCGCGTTTACAATATCACCAAAGGCAAGCGCGATGATGTAGTGCTTATCAATGATGTCCTGAAAAATGTGTGCCCGGAAATGCCCGAAGCGGGTATCGAGCTTGCAGGTCGCGATGTAGAGCGTGGTGCCGTAGAGCGGACGATCGTCCAAGGGCCGAGGTGCGACCACGGCGCCGGTTGCATGTTGCAACTCGGTAATCAGGGCTTCGAAGTCGATGTCGAGAGCGGATTCGTCAGGAACGTTAAGGGGGGGGACGGAAGAGGGCATTTAAGGCGGCGAAATTAACCGCTGAACGGGAAGATATGGAAAAACTCCAAAAAGAAAATAGCGGCGATCACATAACCGGTTGCAGTAAACCCGCGTGGTTTACCAGTGGCAAGGGCGAGTAACGCGGCTGAAATGAGCCCCATGCCAATGCCTTCCGCGATGCTGAACGTAAGCGGTATGCCTATAATGGTAAGCGCGGCGGGTGCGGCGATGCGGAAATCGCTCATATCAATCTCGGTCACAGACTGAAGCATGAACACGCCCACAACCACGAGCGCCGCGGCGGTGGCGGCAGGTGGAACGATCAGTATCAAGGGGGTGAGAAACAAAGCCAACACCATGAGAACGGCAGTGGAGACCGCAGTGAGACCGGTGCGGCCCCCGGCTTCCACGCCCGACGCGCTTTCGATATAGCTCACGACGGTAGAGGTGCCAAAGAGCGAGCTGAGAATGGCGGCGGTGGAGTCGGCCAGAAGAGCCCGCCCCGCTTTGGGTAAATTGCCGTTTTTATCGAGAAAGCCTGCGCGTTTGGTAACGCCGATGAGCGTGCCTATGTTGTCGAACATATCGACCATCAGCAAAGTCAGCAGCAAAGGCAGTATTTTAAGGAAGGTCGCCATGCTGCTCATGAAACCAAACTCAAGTTTTAGAAACACCGGTGCCGGCGAAGCTGGAAGCGCGAAAATCGACGCCGGGAGGCGTGTGACATGGCCCCCATGCCCATCTGGAACGAATATACCCGCCAGCGTAGTTCCCACAATGCCGATCACAATGGCACCAGGAACCCGACGGGCGACCAGCACCAACACCAAAACCACTCCGCCCAAGGCGAGTGCGACAGGCCCCTGGGTAAAATCTCCGGGCGATACGAAAGTGGCGGGGTTAGAAACAATAATACCAGAGTTTTTAAGCCCGATAAACGCGATGAAGATACCGATGCCGCAGGTGATCGCGATTTTAAGCGGATAAGGGATGCACTTGACGATTTTTTCGCGAACGCCGGTGAGCGAGAGAAGCAAAAAGATACAGCCGTTCAGGAAGACCATCCCGAGGGCCTCCTGCCAGCGCACCCCGGCACCGAGGCAAATACTGAATGCAAAAAACGCGTTGATACCCATGCCGGGCGCGAGCGCGATCGGGTAGTTCGTCATCAGCGCCATCAAGATAGTGCTTACGGCTGCGGTTATTGCCGTGACTGTTACAAGAGCGCCTTTCGTTGCGATAAAAGCGGCGGAGCTTGGATCAGAACCAATGGCCGGATCTGCACCCAGCCCATTCATCAAAATACCTGGATTTACCGCGAGAATATAGGCCATGGCGGCAAATGTGGCCAGGCCCGCAAATAGCTCGCGACCGACGGTCGTGCGATGTTCGGAGAGCTTAAACAAACGTTGTAGCATAAGGGATTGGCTTCAGGTTCGAGCGGACTGCGGGTCGGCTTGCGCGGCTCAAACGGAACCCGCAGCAGGCAGCAAGGTGACTTTATCGATCAAAACCGGCGCCTGACTAAAGGCGTGGCGAAAAGATTCCAAATTCCCGGCATCGGTTTTCGCCACCCTACGATAGGGCAAATCCAAGACGAGTTTGGCACCTGACAAAGGCCACGGTGCCAGTGTGTAAATCCCGTTTCCGGCTGGTTCGCATCGAATAGCGTGGCGAATACCTCGGCGGTCCGAATGCGTGTGTCGAAGGTCACGCGCTTGATCGTATCCCGAACAAACTATCAGTGAGAGATTATCGCAGCATTGCAAAAATTCATATCCGATCTGCAAAGCTTGGGCGGAAGCCCCGAGACGTGCCGCGGTTGTTTTTTGAAACTCCTTTTGCTCGTGCAGAAATGCGGCGTGCGCCGCGCGATGTTCTGGCCGTATACTATTCACGTCCGCCTGCTCGGAAAGCAGATTATAAGTATGCATGGACACTAAAATCCCCGCATACGGGTCGATGTCCGCAACAGCGGAGGTGGCCTTGGCACGCACCGCAAGATAAGCGGGCAGGTCTATTTCCTCAAACGCACTATACGCCCCCACCAAAGAGCGAGTGAAGGCTTCCGGTAATCCAGAGGGCGTGAGCGAAGGAGCGGCATCGCGGGCGAGCCATCCATCATCGTGATGATACACCGCGTATTTTAAGCCTGAATAAGGCTCGGGACGCGCGAAATCCTCATTACCCCAGGCATCTCCAAATTCTCCGGCGAGACGTGCGTGATCAGGATGAGTTACAAACACCCAATGCGTTGATGTTTCGCGACGTATCATAGTTGGTAAAGTTGATTATGTATTGAAATGAACCCGTGGGTAAAACTTGGGCGGAGAACGGGAAGGTGACTAACAAGCGACAAGCTGGACCGGTGCGCCCGCCCGGAATTCGCCAGGCGAAACTCCCGCGCGTAAACGGAAAAAGCGGCAAAAATATGAAGGATCTTGGAACCGTAGTTTATATGCGATTTCAGATACAGTCGAATCGGAGTATAATAGAAGACGTTTCGCTTCGAGAAGCAGCCGATCATGGATGAGTTCGCTCGCCGTGCGGCCGGTGTGCAGTCGCAGGTCATTGTTCAGTTGTGTGCGTGATGTGTGCAAGAGGGCGGCATAATCACTGACTTTAAGCAGACGCGGGAACTGTTCTTCCAGGGCTTGCCGAAAACGTATCGACAAAGAATTAAGAACGCGCACATCCGCCTGACTCGTAGCGTCTCCCAGTAACCAGCGTCTGGTCTTGGCCAGGATTATCATGATGTAGGCATGCACCACGTCATCGCGCGAAGATTCTTGATCAGCAGCTTCAGTGAGCAATCGAGAGAAGAGATGCGTCATCTCATCCTGCTCGGCTCCCGTTAAAGTGAGCAATGGATTTTCAGATTCGTGCAAATAAGCAAAGCGCCCAAGCAGCGAGGCCCGACTCGAGTCCCGGCAGAGAAATTCATCTGTAAACCCCAAGGCGACGCCTAGCGCGGGCGTTTTAGGCTTCCAACAATGAAGCCGTCCGGGAGCGGCAAAGAATAATGTGCCAGCGTTAAATCG
>JBEGTN010000252.1:0-14420 GCA_041179405.1 Verrucomicrobiota bacterium | reverse complement strand
ATGTAGTCGTTCACCGCGAGGTTGAACTCGCGTTTGTCCTGCTGGGCGACCTTGGCGTAGCCGTAGCCGGGGAGGTCAACGAGGCACCAGCGGTCGTTGATGCGGAAAAAATTCAACAGCTTGGTCTTGCCCGGCACGCTGGAAACCATGGCGAGTTCGCGGCGCTCGGTGAGGGCGTTGACGAGGGAGGATTTGCCGACGTTGGAGCGACCGATGAACGCGAACTCGGGCAAATGCCAGCGCGGGCAATGGGCGAGATCAGGTGAGCTGAGCTCAAAATCGGCGGATTTGATTTTCATAATTGCGAAGATGAGAAAGAGAATACGGGCGCATGGGCATAAAAAACGTGCGACGCTGTTTTGGCCGGAGACTTGCAGGCGGTGCGGACGAGGTCCACGGTGCCGACCATGAAAACCTCTTTCTTGCGCGCAGGATTAGCGGCGGTCGCCGTGGCCGCCCTGGTTCTGGCCGGCGGCTGCCAGTCGAATGCGTATTACAGCGTGATGGAGAAAATGGGGAAACCGAAGCGCGAGATCCTGGTTGATCGAGTGACTGAGACCCGCGCGGCGCAGGAGGCGGCAAAAAACCAATTTCGCAGCGCACTGGAGCATTTCCTCGCCGTGACCAAAGTGGACGGCGGAGATTTGCAGGTGAAATACGAGAGCCTCTCCTCCGAGCTGAAGGACAGCGAGGCGAAGGCCAAGGCGGTGAAGGACCGTATCGCCGCGCTCGACAGCGTGGCGACCGCGCTCTTCGCCGAGTGGAAAACCGAACTCGGCCAATACACCAGCGAGGCGCTGCGCAACCAGAGCGAAGCGCAATACAAAGACACGCTGGCCCGCTACCAAAAGCTGACTGCGACGATGCAAAAAGCGGCCGGGCGCATGGATCCGGTGCTGGCGACCTTTCGCGATCAGGTGCTTTTTCTAAAACACAACCTCAACGCCCGCGCGGTCGCGGGCCTGAGCGGCACGGCCAGGAATCTCGAGCGCGACATCGGGCGACTGGTCTCCGAGATGGAGCGCTCGATCGGCGAGGCCGACGCATTTATCCGCAACATGCAGGGGCAGAATTGAGATGGCTCTGGCATTGATTCGGAGTTGGACAAACTTGCCTCTGATTTAGAGGGTAAAACCGCATGGATTCTCTCACACAACTTTTCGGACAGAACAGGGCTTGGGCGGAAAAAATCTGTGCGACAGACCCGGATTTCTTCTCAAAACTGGCGCGCCAGCAAAATCCGGAGTTTCTCTGGATCGGCTGCTCGGACAGCCGGGTGCCGGCCAATGAGATCGTGGGCCTGCTGCCGGGCGAATTGTTCGTGCATCGCAACATAGCCAACGTCGTCGTGCACACCGACCTGAACTGCCTCTCGGTCATCCAATTCGCCGTGGATGTGTTAAAAGTGAAGCACATCATCGTGGTCGGCCACTACGGATGCAGCGGCGTGCGCTCGGCGCTGCGGTGTGATCGGGTCGGGCTGGCCGACAACTGGCTACGCCATGTGCAGGATGTGTGCGAGAAGCACGAGCGCTGCATCGCCGCCCTGCCGGACGAGGCCACGCGCTGCCGGAAACTTTGCGAGCTGAACGTGGTCGAGCAGGTGTCCAACGTCTGCCAGACCTCGATCGTGCGGGATGCCTGGGAGCGCGGCCAAAGCCTGACCGTCCACGGCTGGATCTATGGCCTGAAAGATGGGTTGATCAAAGACCTGTCCGTGACCGCGCAAGATCGACCGGGCGCGCAACTGGCCTACCGGGCGGCGGTGGCCGAGCTGACCAACGTTGATTAATAACGCCGCTAACGGACCAAGCCCGCATCAGGCGCGATTCGCGGCTTCCGCCTTGATACGGGCACTGGCGATTTTCTCGGGCAAGAGTTCGTGGTAAAGCGGCTCCGTGAAGCCTGGCTCCTGCGCTAAGGCGGCGGCAAAGTGAGCGACGGTGGTGCTCTTACCTCCGGCCAGGCGGAGCGCGAGTTCGACGGTGCGGTGCAGCTGCATGTATTCCCCACGCCAGTCTTGCTGCGCTACCCATCCGCCAACCTCGTCAACGAAAGCTGGAGCGCCAGGTGCGATACGACGGACCACCGCCTGTGCGATAAAAACGAGGTCCTCTTTACGCTGCATCAGTGAAGGAATCTTCATGATCGAGGCACCGACCCGCATGAGCAGGATCTCATCAAACTCCCCGAGATCGGCGAGGGCGCTGAGCGATGTTTCGGCGCAAAGCACCAGACGAAGGCGGCCCGCATAAGCGACAAACGGCCCCGCAGGCTTGGAATCAAAGAAACCCGACAGCAAATGCTGCTGTTCTGCGGTGAGTCGCTCGGCATTGGTAACGATCAGGAGTATGGGCTGTTTGCCGGTTGCGACGCTGAAAAACCGTTCGGCAAGCGTCTCCGGGTCCAAATCGCTTGCGGAGCTGGTCACGATCAGGGTTTGCAGCTCCATACTCACGCCCAAAGCGAGTTCGAGCGCCCCGTCACCGAACGGCCCCTCGATGATGGCGGCGGATCGAAACTCCCGGAACCGGACATAGTCGTCACGAAACTTGAGCGCCACCCGGGTGATGCCGGTAAAGAGGGGCCGATTAAGCGCCTGGTCGCGTTCCGAAACGAGAAAGCCCGGCGAGGTCTGTGTGCCGATGCTAGAACGAGCGCCGGGCTTCTCGATGGCGCTCTGCCGGCGCAAATCCAAGACCTGTGCGATCTTGTCACGCAGTTTGCGTGGATCGACGGGCTTGTCGAAAATATCATTAATCCGAAGCTCCATGTATTTGACCGCCTGCTCGGGGGAAACCGTGCCGGAACAAATCACGACGGGCAGGTCGGGTAAAAAAGTGCGGAGTTCGGTGAGCGTCTTGATCCCATCGAGGTTGGGCATCTCGTTGTCGATTATAGCCAGGTCGAACTTATCTTTGCGCAGGGCCGCGATAGCCTCGACGCCGTCCAATACGCTGGTCACCCGATAACCGGCGTTCTCGAGCAAGATGACGAGAACGCTCCGGCAAACGACGGAATCATCAGCAATGAGAATGTGGGGGGCGGACTTATCCGGCGACTTGGACATGTCGGAATTAAAGTTGGTGAGGTTGGTAAATCAAATAACGGGAAGCGAGCCGAAGAAATCAATTCGAGCGAGAAATGCGACAATAGCGGTGAACATCAGGCTTTGACAACAATGCGCGGCGGTTTGGGGGCGGAACGTGAACGCCAGGAGATCAGCCCGATCACACCAAGCCCCAGCCATAGACTCAAGGTGCCTATGATCTCATGCATGGCCTGGTAGTGTCCGGGAAAATAAGGTGCATTCAGACTGATGAGCAAAATACGCAGGACGTTGATGACGAAACCGAGCATCATCGACACCGGTATGAGCAGCAGGGTGGCATACCAAGGGCGGTTGCTGATGGTGGCCGCCAGCACAGACAGCAAGGCGCCTGAGGTGATCAGCCCAAACCCGTTACATTCCGTGGCCACATGGAAAACCTGGGTGCCGACGGTCAGCAAAAGCTGGGGATCTTCTGCACTGCCGGCCAAATTAAGCTTGGGCGCCAGATTACAGGCGTTCAGGGCGTTTGCCGCCTCGACTCCGGCGAGTTGCCGCAGCGGCCAGTCGAGCAGCGGGAACGCGAGGATCATCACCGCCAGACCCAGCACGCCTATGACCAAGGGGCGAAAAAAACGATAACCACTCGGACCAAAGAGGGCTTGCAAGCTGCCCGCCAAACCAAAGGCGAGCCCTGGCAAGACCAGCAGGGGCCAATTCAAGATGCGTGCGGCCCCGACCAGACCAAAGGCCATACCGAGCAAGCCAAGGGTGCGATTTCCAAGATCACCGGTCACTCGAAGCTCCTTGCGATGATACCACGCCACCAGCGCGGCGGCAGCCACAAGGAGGATCAGTGACTGACGTATCTGGTGCCTGGAGGTGGTTTCTTTAAGTATCCAAAGAGTGACGGGCGCAAAAACCGTGGCTGTGCAGGCAATCAACACCCAAGCCATCCAAGGCTGTCCGGCTGGAGCAGTAGCCGCATTCGGAGGCGAAGCTTGGTCGGATGGCGGTGGGGTTTCGGTCATGGTCGGATCTGAAGCTGCAAGCTGTGAGACAAAGCAGAAGCGGAGCACGCATACAAGGCCGCGCCATGAGAACAATCATTGATTTATTTAACGCGTTTAAAATCAATTAGTAATCACCTGGTCTTCAGGGCTTCTTGGGGCGCGGCGGCGGTGAATCCACGCGGCGATGGCTCTCACCACCGTCCTCATTAAAAGTGACCACCGTGCCTTGCTCGAGCTGGGTTATCCAGTTCATGCCGCCGTTGGCCAGGAAGGTATCGGCCACGACGGCACCGAGGGTGGTGCGCAACTGGTCGCGCGTGGAATTGGCCAGCGCGGCGAGGGCGGTTTTCTTATCCGCGACCGGCATCTGCGGGTCGTCGAGGATTTTGGTGGCGGCGGTAGGAACCTCCTTACGCAAGGCGTAGGTGCGCGCGGTGGTATCGGCCGGAAGATTGAATCGCTTCACCGCGGCCTGAAGCTGCTGGTATTCGTAGTTCTGCGCGAGCTGGTAGGCTTGGTATCGGTCTTCGCCGAGGGCGGTCTTGAGCTGGTCACGGAGGATTTTTTCGGCGTCCTGCCGGAGTTTCCAGTCTTCATTGTTTTTACTTCTTGAGCGTCCGCCGAAGGCGTCGCCGTCGTTGAAGACGTCGTCGAACTGTTTCTGCAAATCAAAGACGGTCCGATATTCCTGCTCGGTGGCGTCCATCTGAGTCATGCGCCAGCGAAGCTGCTGGGCCGTCTGGGAATTGCGGAGTTCGTAGTCTTTTAACTCCTCCGGAGTGAGCAGCGCCGCGAGATCCCGGCGTTTTTCCGCGGCAATGAAGCGGGCTTTTTCCCGATCAGCCGGGGTCTGAAACCCCTGGGTCTCCTGCTGCAGCTCGCCTGACAACTCGTTATAATCCTGTTCGAGTTTCTGGAGGGAATCGCGTTTTTCTGTCGGCAGAAACCCATACTGGCGTTCGAGCCAGGGATTCTTGTTCGCGTTGCGATCCGGGTCGGGGCCAAGCAGCCGCTCGCTCTCCGCCTTGAGATCGGCTTGCAAGGTCTTCATCTGCTCGCGCTGTTCCTTGGTCTGGCCGCCCCAGGGGCCGTTTTGTTGCTTCCACCATGCGGCGTCGGCCTCGCCACGAGTTTGCAGGGCTTTAAACTGTGCCTCATGCCGCTTCCATAGCCGGGTGGAGACGATCGAGCGGACAACATCATCCGACAGGCCGGCGGCCCGAAGTTCGTCGCGCAACGCCTCAAGATCATCGCCGCGGATCGCTTCCGCGATGGCGCGTCCTTCACCGGTGGCGGGGCCGGCCGGCCGAGTGGTGGTCGAGGCGCGCAAGGCTTGGGGTGCGGCGGTTGATGCGCCGCCTTGAGCGTGAGCGGATGACGCAGTAGAAGGCGAAGTGCGCCGCACCACCGGCACGAGAAGAACGGCGTTGGCGGCAAGCGAGCCGATGAGGAGGAGAGGTAGAAGTTTCACGGCGGCGTGGGGTTTGCCGCATGTTGGCTTGTAACAAGAACCATGTGCGAACACTTTTGCGCCCGCATGAATGTAAATCCGTTCGGCGCCGCGCTTCGTCTGCTCATGCTCACGCTGCTCGGCACCTGCACTTCAAGCTTCGCCGACACTTCCGGCCAAGCTCCCGCCACGACCCCCGTGGCGATTTCAGCCAAGGCAAAACTCCCCGCGATTCACGATCTGCTTTTGCAGGCGATACGCGAAAAACGCGTGCTGTATTTCACCTACCGGGGCCATCCTCGTGTCGTCGAACCCCATGCCTACGGCCGCAACACCAAGGGCGAGGCCGTCTTGCATGCCTTCCAAACCGAGGGCACGAGCGCCTCCCGTCCGCCCCCCGGCTGGCGGACTTTCACCGCGTCCGCCATCGAAAAACCCAAACTGGGAGAGTCATCCTTCGCCCTGGCGCGCGACGGTTATTCACCCAACGAACTTCGTCTCGCGCCGCTCTGGGCGGAAGTGCCCGCGCTGGTGGCGGAGGAGTGAGGCCCACGCGCAAGTGCTGCGCACTCTGTCCAAAAGCCGCCGCAAAACGCCCTCGACAAAGTCCCGGCCTGTTCTCCACTTTCGGCAGGTGAGCACCCGCAGCATTATTATCGCGATTATTGTTCCCGCCCTCCAGCCCGGGCAGGAAATCGCCGCGTAACGCACTCACGAAACGCCACCGACTTTCCTAAACCCCGGGCACAAGCTGCCCGGGGTTTTTGTTTTTACGCCCCGCCCAACCCCACCCACGCTCCCGCCCCTACCCGCTCCGACCGCCGACCTTTTTTATCATGAACACCGCCGTTAAAATCTACGACACCACCCTGCGCGATGGCACCCAGGGCGAAGGCATCAGCTTCTCCGTGACCGACAAACTGCTCATCACCGAGAAGCTCGACCTCTTCGGCGTGGACTACATCGAGGGCGGCTTCCCCGGCTCCAACCCGCGCGACATCACGTTCTTTAACGAGGCCAAAAAACTCCGCCTCAAGCACGCCCGCCTCGCCGCCTTCGGCTCCACCCGTCGCGCCGGCGTCAAGGCCTCCGAGGACGCCCAGCTCGCCACCCTCCTCGCCGCCGACACCCCCGTGCTCACCCTTGTGGGCAAGACCTGGACCCTCCACGTCACCGAGATCATCCGCACCACCCTCGAAGAGAACCTCGCCATGATCGAGGACTCCATCCGCCACGTCACCGCCCAGGGCCGCGAGGTGGTTTACGACGCCGAGCACTTCTTCGACGGCTTCAAAGCCGACCCCGACTACGCCCTCCGCACCCTCGCCGCCGCGCTCAAGGGCGGCGCGAGCAACCTCACCCTTTGCGACACCAACGGCGGCACCCTCGTCGATGACTTCAAGGGCATCGTCACCCGCGTCGTCCGCGAGTTCGGTGCCGACAAAGTCGGCGTGCATTGCCACAACGACTCCGGCCTCGGCGTCGCCCTCACCCTCGCCGGCGTCGATGCCGGCGCCTGCCTCGTGCAAGGCACCGCCAACGGTTACGGCGAGCGCACCGGCAACGCCAACCTCTTCACCGTCCTCCCCAGCCTCTTCCTCAAGATGGGCCGCACCGCCCGCTGCGCGCAAAACCTCGCCCAGCTCCGCGAGCTCTCCCTCACCTTTGACGAGCTCGCCAACCTCAAGCCCGACACCAAGACCCCCTACGTCGGCGCCTCCGCCTTCGCCCACAAGGGCGGCCTCCACGCCAACGCCGCCCAGAAGGTGAAATCCTCCTACGAGCACATCGACCCCGCCCTCGTCGGCAACCGCACCCGCGTGCTCGTCTCCGACATGGCCGGCCGCAGCTCCATCGCCATGAAGGCCAAGGAGCTCGGCTTCGAGCTCGACGAGAAGGCCCCCGAGATGAAGACCCTGATCGAGCAGCTCAAGGACCTCGAATTTCGCGGCTACGAGTTCGAGGCCGCCGACGCCTCCCTCCAGCTCCTCATCGCCCGCACCATGGGCCGCGCCAAATCGTTCTTCGACGTCGATGGCTACCGCGTCATCGTCGAGCGCAACGCCGCCGGCCAGCTCCTGGCCGAGGCCACGGTGAAGCTTCGCATCAACGGCGAGGTCCGCCACACCGTCGCCGAGTGCACCGGCCCGGTCGGCGCGCTCGACAAGGCCCTCCGCCTCGCCCTCGAGCCCTCGTATCCACAACTTCGCGACGTCACCCTGCGCGATTACAAGGTGCGCATCCTCGACGGCCGCAACGGCGCCAACGCCCGCACCCGCGTGCTCATCGAGAGCGGCGTCGAGCATCGCGTCTGGGGCACGGTCGGCGTGAGCGACAACATCATGGACGCCTCCTGGGAGGCCCTGGTGGACGCCGTCAACTACAAGCTCGCCCTGGCCTGAGCGGTTCGTTTCCGTCGTCGCGACCCTGCGTCGGCGGACGGCGGCGGGGAAAAACCCAACTTCACCGCTCCCCTAACCCATGAAACGCCTGCTCTGGATCATCGCCGCCCTCGCCCTGCTTTTGGCCGGTGCCGGCTGGTATTTCTACCATCGCAGCGCCGCCGCCGCCGTGACCGTCACCTACACCTACGTGAAGGCTCAGCCCCGCGACCTGCGCCAGATCGTGACCATCAACGGCACCATCACCCCCGTCCTCTCCACCGAGATCCGCTCCGAGGTCAGCGGCCGCATCGCCCGCGTCCTGATCACCGCCGGCGATGTCGTCACCGTCGGCCAGCCCCTCGTCGAACTCGACCAGAGCACGCTCAAGGTGCAGCTCGACCAGGTGCGCCTCGACATCGAGTCATCCCGCCTGCGCTCCGAGCGCGCCCGCCTCGACTACGAGCGCCTCAGCAAGCTCGGCGAACAAAAATTCGTTAACACCAAAGAGCTCCAGGACGCCGAGATCGCCTACAAGCTCTCCCGCACCGACGCCGAGTCCCAGCAGGCCCGCGTGCGCCTGCTCGAAAACTCCTTCGGCAAGGCGACCATCGTCGCGCCCTACGCCGGCACCGTGCTCAACGTCGCCGCCCGCCCCGGCATGGTCGTCACCGGTGCCGACGCCGGCCGCGAGGGCGTCGCCCTGTTCGAAGTCGCCGACCTCAGCCAGCTCCGCGTCGAGGCCACGATCAACGAGATCGACGTCGCCTCGCTCAGCATCAACCAGCCGGTCGAGGTCACCTTCGAGTCCGTGCGCGAGGCCCGCGCCACCGGGCGCGTCTCCTTCGTCTCGCCCGCCGCCAAGAGCGGCGGAGGCTCTTCCGGCGGCGGCGGTAACTCCAACAACCCCAACGCCGCAAAGGAATTCCCCCTTCAGATCGCCATCGAGACCGCCCACCCGAGGGTGAAGCCGGGCATGACCGCCCGCGTCCACATCGAGACCGCCCATGTCGAGAAGGCCCTCTCCATCGAGGCCGGTGTCATCTTTTACGATTTCGACAAAGACGAGAGCTACGTCTTCGTGCGCCCCGCCAAGGCCGCCGCCAGCGGCACCTCCGCCGACACCCAGGCCGAGCCGGTGAAGCGCATTGTCACCCTCGGCGTGCGCGGCAAAGAGCACGTTGAAATCAAGTCCGGTCTCGTCGCGGGCGAGGCCGTGTCCCGCCAGCGGCCGCCCACCGTGCGCGCCGCCGAGGCCAAGGCCGATAAAAAGGATAAATGATCCGCCCGATGGCCGCCGAAGTCATCCGCCTCAATCAGGTCTGCAAGCGCTACCGCATGGGCGAGGCGACGGTGGACGCGCTCGTGGACGCCACCTTCACCATCGAAGAGGGCGAGTTCGTCGCCATTCTTGGCCCCTCCGGCTCGGGCAAATCCACGCTGATGCACCTGCTCGGCTTTCTCGATTCGCCGAGCACCGGCGACTTGTTTTTCGAGGGCCGCCCCATCGCCGCGCTGAACGAGACCGCCCGCGCCCGGGTGCGCGCCGAGAAGATCGGCTTCGTTTTCCAGGCCTTCAACCTGCTCCCCCGCCTCACCGTCGCGGGCAACGTGCGCCTGCCGCTGACCTACCACCGCCACCCGCCCGCCGACGCCGACGCGCGCGTCGCCGACGCCCTCGCACGGGTGGACATGACCAACCGCGCCCACCACCGCCCCGGCGAGCTCTCCGGCGGCCAGCGCCAGCGCGTCGCCATCGCCCGCGCCCTCGTCAACTCGCCCCGCATCCTCCTCGCCGACGAGCCCACCGGCAACCTCGACACCCAGACCGCCGCCACGATCCTCGGTCTCTTCAAGGAGCTCAACCGCCAGGGTGGCACCATCGTGCTCGTCACCCACTCGGCCGAGATCGCCGCCCAATTCCCCCGCCAGCTCCACGTCCGCGACGGCCGCATCACCGACCACCGATGAAGCCGACCCCACTTTCCCAAGCCACCGGAGCGGTCGCAGGCAAGCTGCGCCCCTACATCGGACAAAGTAGGGGCGCACCTTGTGTGCGACCGCTCCTCCGTAGGGGCGCACCTCGCGTGCGACCGCTCCCCATGCCGTTCCCCCGTAGGGGCGCAGCTTGCCTGCGACCGCTCCGCTTCGACTTTCCTGGAGACCACCGATGAATCTCTTCGGCGGAGTTTTTAACGGTCTCGGAGAACTCTGGGCGCACAAGCTGCGCTCCGCGCTCACGGTATTTTGCGTGATGCTCGGCGTCGCCTCCATGGTCGTCACGACCGGCTTCATGGATGGCCTCTTCGCCGGCTGGGGCCGATCACTCGAAGAGCAGGGCGGCATCGACAAGGTCACCGGCTCCCCCACGGGGGTCGAGGACCGGCAGGTGCCCTTCGCGCAGCTCTCGCGCGGCTTCCGGTTCGAGGATGCGCGCCTCATCCGCCGCCTGTTGCCCCAGGTCGCCTGCGTCGCGCCCGAGATCGAGGGCAATCCCCGCATCTCCCACGGCCGAAAAAGCCGCCTGGGGCGCACGCGCGGCGTCACCAACGACACCTTCATCATCGACCGCTACGAGGTCGCACGAGGCCGTGCCTTCAACGACCTCGATCTGCTCGACCGCGCCAATGTCGTCATCCTCGGCAGCGAGGCGCGAAAGCGCCTGTTTGACGATAACGAGGAGCCGATCGGCCAGTTCATCGACCTCGACAGCAAGCCCTTTCTCGTCATCGGCGTGATGCATACCTACGAGCTTTTCTACGGCACCTACAACATGCTGAACTGGAAAAATAACGTGGCCTTCATCCCCGTCACCACCATGGCCGCGAAGATTCAGCGCAGCGACCAGCTGAGCGCGCTCAACATCAAGGCGGGCGACATCGCCGTGCTGCCCGACACGCTCGACGCGCTTGAAAACGTCTTCCGCCACCAACACCGGGGCATCGTGGATTTCGCGGTGAAGACCAACGCGGAGTCGCTCGCGTCCTACACCAGCGAGAAAAACGCCTTCGTGATCGGCGGCGGCGCCATCGCGGGCGTCTCGCTGCTGGTGAGCGGCATCGGCATCATGAACCTCATGCTCGCCTCGATCAACGAGCGCGTGCGCGAGATCGGCATCCGCAAGGCCCTCGGCGCCACGCCGGCGAACATCTTCAGCCAGTTCGTCACCGAGGCGGTCACGCTCAGCCTGGTCGGCGGGATCTTCGGGGTGCTGGCCGCCACCGGTCTGATAAAGATCCTGCAGGCCTTGTTGCCGCCGGGCAACGCCCCCCTGCTCTCGCCGACCGCCTTCGTGGTGGGCTTCGGTTTCAGCGTGGTAGCTGGCGTGATCGCAGGTGTTTACCCCGCCGTCCAAGCCGCCAAACTCGATCCCATCGAGGCGCTGCGTTACGAGTAGCGCGTCTGCGGCGGCGGCTGTTTCCCAAAATCCGCCGTATTTTACCTTGCGCAAGGCGGGAACGATGCTTTTTGCTCAACCTTTTAACTTTAACCAACACACCACCATGGCACGCATCTGCGCTATCACCGGCAAACGCCCCACCACGGGTTCCATCATCCACCGCAAGGGTCAGTCCAAGAAGAGCGGCGGCATCGGCACTCACATCACCTCGATCACCAAGCGCAAGTTCCGCCCGAACCTCCAGCGCATCCGCGTCAAGCTGCCCAACGGCACCGTCAAGCGCATGCTCGTCTCGGTGAAGGCCATCAAGGCCGGTCTCGTCACCAAGGTCTAAGCTCTCCCGCTTTTTCTCGAACGGCTCCGGCCGTTACGAAGCCAAAACCCGCTCCCTGCAAAGGGCGCGGGTTTTTTCTTGGGCAAGGATTTGCACCCCCGCGTTTCTTCCCGTCAGTTACGGCCTCCCGAACCCGCCGAGCTTTCGCCGCCGTCCCCATGCCGCCACCCTTCATTTCCCTGCACTCCGTCACGAAGCGCTTCGGCGACGGGCCGCCGGTCTTGGAGAACCTCACGCTCGACGTCGCCGCCGGCGAGTTCGTCAGCCTGATCGGCCCCTCCGGCTGCGGTAAATCCACCCTGCTCCGCCTGCTCTCCGGCCTTACCCCCGCCTCTTCCGGCACCATCAGCATCGACACCCGCGCACCGGGACTGAGCGACGAGCTGGCCTATGTTTTCCAGGATGCCACTTTGCTGCCCTGGCTTAACGTCGCCGCCAACGTCGAGACCCTCCTGCGCCTCCGCCGCGTCCCCTCCGCCGAGCGCGTCCGCCGTCGCGACTCCGCCCTGGAACTCGTCCGCCTCACCGCCAAGGCCCGCGCCTACCCGCGACAGCTCTCCGGCGGGCAAAAGATGCGCGTCTCCCTCGCCCGCGCGCTCGCCCTGGAGCCGCGTCTCCTCCTGCTCGACGAGCCTTTCGGCGCGCTCGACGAGATGACCCGTGACCACCTCGGCGAGGAGTTGCTCGCCATCCGCGAGCGCCAGCAGTGGACCGCCCTCTTCGTCACCCACTCTGTCGCCGAAGCGGTGTTTCTCTCCAGCCGCATCCTCATCCTCGCGCCTCACCCGGGGCGCATCGCCCACGACTTTCCCGTCAACCTGCCCTACCCGCGCAACCACCAGACCCGGCGGGACCCGTCCTACCTCCAGCTCGTCGCCGAGGTCTCCGCCCGGCTGCGCGCCGTCGAGGAAGGCGACGACACCGCCGCCGCATGAACCCGCGCCTCCTCCGCTGGCTCCTCCCCGTGCTGCTCGCCGTGCTCCTTCTCGCCGGCTGGGAAACGCTCCACCACCTGCTCCCGACATCGCGGCGGTTTCTCCTGCCCGACCTCGCCCACCTCGGCGCGGCCTTCACCGAACACGGCACCGAGCTGGCCCGCGCCGCCCGCTACACCGCCGGCGCGGCGCTCGGTGGCTTCGCCCTGGCCGCCGTGGTTTCGGTTGGCGCCTCGCTGCTCCTCGCCAGCTCCGGCCTGCTCCGCACCACGCTCTACCCTTACCTGATGCTCCTTCAGATGGTGCCCGTCATCATCATCGCCCCCATCCTGATTCTGTGGGTCGGACCGGGCGCGCAGAGCGTCATCATCGTGACGTTTCTAATCTCGTTTTTCCCTCTCGTGGTGAACACCACCCAAGGCTTGCTCTCGGTCGAGCGCGCGCAGGTGGATCTTTTCCGCATGGGCCGGGCCTCACGTTTGCAGGAGATGTTCCTGCTGCGCGTGCCCGCCGCGCTGCCCTATTTTTTCACCGGGCTGCGCATCTCCGCCATCCTCGCGCCCATCGGCGCGCTCACCGCCGACTACCTCGTGGGCAGCACGACCGGCGGCCTCTCCGGCCTGGGCATCACCGCGCTGCTCTTCAGCGCGCGCAACGAGATCGCCGCCCTCTACGCCACCGCCATCGTGGGCTGCCTGCTCGGCTTCGCGCTCGTCGCGGCCGTCTCGGGTCTCGCCTGGCTCGCCCTGCGCCGCTGGCATGATAGTTATACTCCCTCCGACCAATGAAAACCGCCCCCTTCGCCTTCGTGCTCGCCGCTGCCGCCGGCCTGTTTTTCTCCGCTTGCAGGAAGTCCGCGCCCGCCTCCGCCGCCCCGTCCGCCCCCGCGCTCACGCCGATCATCGTCCAGCTCGACTGGCTGCCTGAACCCGAGCACGGCGGCCTTTTCCAAGCGCAGGCGCGCGGCTGGTTCCGAGAGGCCGGCCTCGATGTCACCCTCGTGCCCGGCGGCCCCAACGCCATCGTGAATCAGCGCATCGCCACCGGCCAGGCCCAGATCGGCCAGGGCGAGAGCGTCACCACTCTGCTCGACACCCACAAGGGCCTGCCTCTGCTCCAAGTCGCCGCCGTTTTCCAAAACGATCCCTCCGTCTTCCTCCTCCACGCCGACAACCCCGTCCACGATTTCAAGGCCCTCGCAGGCCGTAAAATCATGGCCCGCCCGGGTTGGATCTTCCTCGATTACCTGCGCCAGAAATACGCCATCGATTTCACGATCATCCCGTTTAATTTCTCGGTCTCCAACTTCATCGCCGACAAAGAATTCATCCAGCAGGGCTACTACATCGCCGAGCCCTACTTCATCACCAAGGGCGGCGCACCTGCCCCGCGTTATCTTTACGCGTGGGACGCCGGCTACGATTCCTACGCCGTGCTGATCGCCAACCCCGAGTGGGCCGCGAAAAATCCCGCCGCCCTCCGCGCCTTCCTCGCCGCCTACATCCGCGGCTGGCGCGACTACCTCGAAGGCGACCCCACCCCCGCCCACACCGCGATGAAGCAGGTGAACCCGAAGAACGACGACGCCTTCCTCGCCTTCTCCCGCAAGATGATCATCGACGAAAAACTCGTGGTCGGCCGCGACGCCACCGACTTCTCCCGCATCGGCCGCATCGACCCCGTCCGCTACGCCACCCAGCTAAAGATCGTCGAGGATCTCAAACTCCTCCCGCCCGGCGCGCTCAAGGTCTCCGACGTCATGACGACTGACTATCTCCCCGCCGCGCCGTAAAATCCCGCCCACCCCCGGCTCCGCGTGTCCTCCGTCACCCAACCCTCCCGCGCCTCCCTGCGCTGC
>JBEGTN010000251.1:0-7192 GCA_041179405.1 Verrucomicrobiota bacterium | reverse complement strand
ACCCCACCAGCTTGCTTCAGGGATTCGCATCCCTGATAAAACAACAATAAATCCAATGCTTTATATATAATTTATACGCTCTTTTTATTGTTGCGCCCATTATCATAATCCATGTTTCCGCCGAAAACATGGAACAGCTCGATCAAATCAATCTTCTGCGTTTTCACTGTGTATTATCAGGCAAGCACACCCTAGCACATACGGGCTGACCTTGCAGTGAGCAGAAGCTTGGCTTCCAATCTGCTAAGGTTGTTTAGCTCTAGGAAACATGTCGCGACTAATCAAGAATACCCTACTTTAAACCCCGTATGCCTGAAACACTCGCCCAACTTTGTCAGGTGGATGAAAAAACCTTCTGGCCCTGGCTCACTTGGACTGACTTTGCGCGCCTCGCAGATAAAAAAAACATAAGCGTGGTAGTGCCTGTTGCCGGATTCGCCGACTGGGGCCTGGGGCACGCTCTCGACGCGGAAGAAACCGTCTTGATGCGCGTGCTCGCAGCCGCATCCCGACTGTCCGAGCCCACGAGATTGCTCGTCGTTCCGCCGCTGCGTTTCGTCGTTGGAGCGAATGCCGGCTGCGCCTTCACGGTGGATGTGCCGACCGCGCATGCATTCATTGATGAAGTATGCGCCACGATAGCGGCGGCGGGCTTTCGTCGTATTATTTTGTTCAATGCCAGCCCCTGGAACGAAGAGCTCATTGACGCCGCCGCACGTGATATCCGCATCGAGCGAGGGCTCCAGATGTTTTGCATCAACCTGAGCGCTCTCGACCTGGATTTTCACCCCACGCGAAGCCGCACCCGCCACGCTTTGCAGACTCTCGTCACCGCTCTCACAGGCCGGGAGCCGGCCTTCCCCGCGAACGAAGACCCCACCTCGAGGTCAATTGAAGCACCGGGCGATGAGAACGTCACTCCCTTGGCTGAGCCTGCATTGAACATCGAGGCTGCTCGTATCGCAGGAAGTGAACTCCTCGCAAAATCATCCGCGCGCCTTGCCTCGCTTTTTATTGAAATAAACGCCCGCCCCGCCCTGCCCCGCGATGGCGAACTCCTCAGCCTGTCCGCATCATGAGCATTGCTGAAACATTTCCCGTTTATCGCGAACGCTACCTGCCCGCCATGACGGCGGCCCGGATCGCGGCCCTGCCGGACAAGGCGTGGGCGCCGGTCATCATCGCCACGGGGGCCATCGAACAACACGGTCCGCATCTTCCGGTCGCGGTGGATTCATTTTTGGGGCAAGTCTGGTTAAACCTCCTTCTGCCTCGCCTGCCTGCTGACGTTTCCTGCTACGTCGCTCCCCCCATCACGATTGGAAAAAGTAACGAGCACATCGGCTTTCCCGGCACTCTCTACATCAGCAAATCCACGCTTAGACTGCAATTACTGGCCCTCGCACGCCAGCTTCACGATTGGGGGTTTAGGGAACTCGTCGTCCTGAACACCCACGGCGGAAATTCTGCGGTCATAAACTACACCTTGCGCGAAATCCGCGCGCTCTACGCGACTTCCGGGCTTCGTATCAGCCCGATCAAATCAGACGCAAAGCCAGATGTTTCCCCGCAGGAATCCACTTACGGTTTTCACGCCAACGAAGTTGAAACCGCCCTCCTTCTGGCCGCTGCACCGGCGCACACCAAGATCGAAGCCGCCGTGTGCCATTACCCTGCTTTCATCAGTGACCCCGGGGAACTGAGACCGGAAAATGCACCCGCCACCTACTCATGGGCCTCGCAGGACATCTCTCCCAGCGGCGTTATGGGCGACGCGCCGGCCGCAACAGCCGAAAAAGGCGCCGAGTGGCTGGACTTGATTTCCGCCGGCATGGCCGCCGACATCGCTCACCGCCACAACGAGGGTCGGCGGCGCACAACCACGCGTTGAGAATCCCCCCCCCTTTGCCATGCACCACACGCTCAGCCCAGAACCGATGGTCCACCGTTGGAACCACACCACCCCGCCTCGTCTCACGGTAGCGCCCGGCGACACGGTTACCTTCCAATGCGCCGACTCGAGCGGCTGGCAGGTCCGGCAGGATTGGACGGCGGCGGACTTCAAGGCCCGCTTCGATCCGCTCCAGGTCCACGCTCTCACCGGTCCGGTCGCCATCGATGGCGCGGAACCCGGCGACATCTTGGAAATCAAAATCGAGGCCTACCAGCACCACGGCTGGGCCTGGACAAGCCTCATTCCCGGACTCGGTCTGCTGCCCGAGGATTTCCCCGACAACCATCTCTTCATCTGGAAACTCGACGGGGCTCAGACCCGCAGTTTCCCGGGTGTCACCCTTGATCTCCACCCCTTCGCCGGCATCATCGGTGTGCAGCGCGCCGAGGCCGGCGAGTTCCGCACCCGCGCGCCAGGTGCCTTCGGCGGCAACCTCGACGTGCGTCACCTTACCGCCGGCACCACCCTGCACCTGCCCGTCTTCACCAAAGGCGCAGGGGTGCTTACCGGCGATTGCCACGCCGCTCAAGGCGACGGCGAAGTGTGCATCAACGGCATGGAAGCGCCCATGGACGTCACCTTCACCTTTAACCTGCGTAAACAAAAGCCCCTCGCCGGACCTTACGCTATTTTCCCCGGCGGCTTCACTCCTCCGCGCTATGCGACCAAACCGTGGCACCTGTTCATCGAGTCCGATGAAAATCCTCGCGAGGCCTGCAAACGCGCCGTGCGCCGTGCCATCGCGTTCATCGTGGAACGTCTCGGCGTCACCCCGGCGATGGCCTACACCTTGTGCAGCGTGGTGCTCGACTTAAAGGTGAGCCAGCTCGTCAACGTGCCCACCACCACCATCACCGCCTACCTCCCGGAGGCGATCTTCGACCACGCATGAGCGACCTCATCGAAAGCAAACTCGCCGCCCTCGGTCTCACGTTGCCCTCCGCGCCGTCCGCCGGAGGCAACTACGTGCCGTATCGGATAAACGGTGACACCCTCGTGCTCGCCGGCGTGATCAGCATCCGCGATGGCGTGCTCACTCACAGCGGCCAGGTCGGCGGCGAGCGCACCGTCAAGGAAGGCTACGCCGCCGCCCAAATGTGCGCGCTCAACTCCCTCGCCGCCATTAAAGCCGCGCTGGGCAGCCTCGACCGGGTTCGCGAGTTCGTTTACCTCGGCGGCTACGTCAACGCCGTCGCCGGCTTCACTGAAAGTCCGCAAGTCATCAATGGTGCGAGCGACCTCTTCGTTAAACTCTACGGCGAAGCCGGTAAACACGCACGGGCCGCCGTGGCCGTCGCCGGCCTGCCGCGCGGCGCGACCGCCGAGATCCAGGTCACGGTGAGCTTCAACCGCTAGTCGCATCGCGACCACCCGCCGCGATGCAAGTCACTCCGCTCACCATCGCCGGCTGGCGCGCCCTGGCTCCCGGGCAGGCGGCGCGGCGCGTGCATGCTGCAGCGGCGGCCCTCCCGCCCGCGCAGCACAGAGCAGCGCTCGCCTCCATCCTTCCCGAAGGCGAGCTCGCGGCGCAGCTTGCCGGTGCTCCGCGCGACGGCCTGCTGGGGGGCGTTCCGGCTTTCTTGAAAGATCTCTGGGATGTCGCGGGCGCGCCCACTTTTGCCGGCTCAAACTTTCTGCCTGAAGTGCGTCCCGCACCGGCGCAGGAAAGCCGGCTCGTCACACAGCTCCGCCACAAGGGCGTCGTGCTCGCGGGTAAAACCCACCTTCACGAGTTCGCGTTCGGACTCACGGGCGAGAATCCGCATTACGGAGACTGCGAACACCCGCGCTTGCCGGGCCGCACTTCGGGCGGTTCCAGCAGCGGCTCGGCCGTGGCGGTCGCGGCGGGTCTGGCCCCCCTTGCGATCGGCACCGACACCGGCGGCTCCATCCGCGTGCCGTCAGCCTTTTGCGGTCTGTATGGTTTTCGCACGGTGCCGCATCACGAGTGGATCGCCGACGCGTTTCCCCTCGCGCGAAGCTACGATACCGCAGGCTGGTTCACCGCCTGTGCCGAGGACATGCTGAGCGTAATGGCGGAGCTGGTCGGCCCGTCTTCACCTGACGCTCGCGGCCTGCGTGGTGCCTGGCTGGAGTTGCCCGGGCTCGATCCCGACGTAGGCGTGGTTTTCCGGTCCGCAGCAAATCGCATTGCCCCCCGACTGGCAGATGAGCTCGCGGCCACGCTTAAATCCGCCTTTGCACCGGCCGCAGCGCTCTACGGTGTGCTCGGCGCCACCGAGGCCTGCCAACTCCACGCCGATTGGCTGGGGCCTTATGCATCCCGCTACGATCCCGTCGTGCGCCAACGTCTGGAAAACGCATCCCGCCTATCTCCCTCGCAGATTGCATCAGCCAGAGAAGGCGAGGCGCGCCTGCGAGCGGCATGGGATGCGTTTTTCGAGGATCACGATTTCCTTGTTCTACCCGCGTCCCCCTTCCCTGCCCTGACGAAGACCGAGTGCCATGCTGAAAACCGCGCGCGACTGCTTTCCCTCACCGCGCCCGTAAGCCTCGCCGGCCTGCCCGCGCTCACCGTGCCGCTCACTTTGCCCGACACCCCGCTGACGACAGGTCTGCAGGTCGTGACGCGCCACCTCGACAGCCCTGCTTTCGCCCACGTTCTGCGCAGCATCTAACAACGCATCCCTCATGAAAATCATACGCCATCTAAGCGCCTCCGGCCCCGCCTACGCCGTGCTGCAACCCGACGGCACCGCCCTTGCCGCAACCGGCGCGCTTCTTGATGGCCTGCACGTCACCGAAGAGAAGATCACTCCCGGCCCGTTGCTCGCGCCGCTGGAGCCCTCCACAATTCTCGGCATCGGCCTAAACTATCGCAAACACGCCGAGGAACTCGGCCGCGACGTGCTCAACCGTCCGCTCCTCTTTCTCAAGAGCCTGAACACCGTTCAGCATCCCGGAGGCGTCATCGAGTTGCCGCGCACACTCGCCAGCGAGGCGGTGGACTATGAGGGTGAACTCGCCGTCGTCATCGGCAAAGCCTGCAAAAACGCCACCCGCGAAAACGCCCTCGACTACGTCCTCGGCTACATGATCGCCAACGACATCTCGGCGCGCGACTGGCAGTTCAAACTCGGAGGCGGCCAGTTTTGCCAGGGCAAGAGCTTCGACACGTTTTGCCCGCTCGGCCCGTTCTTGCTCACCAAGGACGAACTCCCCGACCCCGCTACGCTCCGCCTGCGCACGACGGTCAACGGCGTGTTGCGGCAGGATGGCCACACCCGCGACATGCTCTTCGACGTTCCCGCCCTCATCGAGTTTTTGAGCGCCAGCAAAACTCTCCTGCCCGGCACCGTCATTCTCACCGGCACACCCGACGGCGTGGGCCACTCGCTGAAACCGCCGGTGTATTTGAAAGCGGGCGACACCGTCAGCGTTGAGATCGAGCACCTCGGCGTGCTGACCAACACCGTGGTCGAAGAACCTCTCTCCCTTAATCAACCCAACGCCAAAACCAACCAGGCTTGCCCCACCACCGTGGCTGCGGCGGTCTAGCGAAAAAAATCCTCCGATGCGTCTCAAACTCGACTGGTTTCTTATCGGCATGATCGCGGCAGTCGGCCTCGCTTGGGCCTACCCGCAACTCGGCGCAAAAAACGGCCCGCTTCATCCCGACATCATCAACAAAGCGGGCGTCGCACTGATTTTCTTCCTGAACGGTGCCGCGCTCTCCTTCGCTTCGCTCAAGGCCGGAGCGCTCCGCTGGCCGCTCCATCTCGTCGTGCAGAGCGCGACCTACCTGCTATTCCCCCTGCTCGGCCTGGGACTGCTTTTACTCGCCGGCGGCCTGATTTCCCCGGCGCTGGCGCTGGGCTTTTTCTTCCTCTGCGCCCTGCCCTCCACTGTCTCCTCCTCGGTGGCGATGACCTCGGCGGCGCGCGGCAACGTCCCGGCGGCGGTCTTCAACGCCACGCTCTCCAGCCTGCTCGGTGTATTCCTGACGCCCGTCTGGATCGGCTGGATGGTCAATAGCCAGGGCGCCCACACGATCTCGCTCGGCAAGGTGATTCTCGACCTCGTGATCTGGCTGATTCTGCCGCTCGTGCTGGGCCAGCTCAGCCGCCCCTTCATCGCCGACTGGGTGAAGCGCCACAAAGCGAAGGTTTTTCTCGTGGATCGCGGCACCATCCTCTTCATCATCTACACCTCGTTTTGCGACTCGATCATGCGCGGCGTCTGGTCGGGCCAGGGCGCGATGACGGTGGTCGCGGCCCTTGCGGGAGGCCTGTTGCTCTTCGCCGTCGTGTTTGCCGTTGTGACCGCCGTCTGCCGTGCGCTGAAATTCTCCGACGAGGACCGCATCGCCGCCGTATTCTGCGGCTCCAAGAAGACCATCGCCTCAGGCGTGCCGATGGCGCAGCTCATCTTTGGCAGCGACCCTCGCCTCGGCCTGATCCTGCTTCCGCTGATGATCTACCACCCGATGCAACTGGTCATCTGCGGCGTGCTGGCCGGCCGCTGGGCCAAACGCTAAAACATCAGAAAACACGCCGCCATCACAAGGGTCGGCACCAAGGCGGAAAGGACCAGTTTTAGCGGTGAAAAACCACCCGGGAAAAAACGCTGCAAAATCGACAGGCCGGCCGGATTAGGCGCGTTGGCAATCACGGTAAGGCCGCCACCCGCGACCGCCCCTGCCACGACCGCATATTTAGAAATATCGGAAAAATTCGGCACCAACGTCGCCAGATAAGTGATGGCGGCATTGTCATTAAACGCAGTCAGTAGGGTCGCTCCCCAAAACAACTGGGTTGGCGCGAGTCCGGAGAGCACCGGTGCGATCCACCATCCCTGCAATCCGCCGTGAATGACCAGTCCCGCCAGGAAAAATCCGACTAAGATCGGACCGCGCAGATCCAGTTTTGTCTGGTGATGCGCTGTCGCCTGCAGGAATCCGACGAAGAACAAAAATCCGCCGATGAACAGCACCGGATAATGCGCCGCCCACACCGTCCAGGCAAGAAACCCGAGGTGCGTCGCGACAACCCACGCCGGGACCGACGCCGCGCCTCCGTCGTCCTCGACCGCACCTCCGCGAGGCCGGGCGGCGAGCGAACTCAGTTCTTTGCGGAAATAGAAGCCGTAGAGCGCCGTCGCCACCACGATGCCCACCAGAGCCTTCCAGCCAAAATTCACCAACATGTGACCGAACCCCCAGCCCCAAGGCCCCGCCACCATCAAGACCGGCGGCGCGGCGAAGTGCGTGAGCGTGCC
>JBEGTN010000250.1:0-3309 GCA_041179405.1 Verrucomicrobiota bacterium | reverse complement strand
GACGACACGCTCTAGGCTGATCGTCGAATCAAAAGTCACTCGATCTGAAAAGTCGGCCAAAAAAGGGCCGTGCTGAAATGACACTTAGATTAACCAGTTCATCATAGCGCCGAAGAGGGCGAGTTTGAGTCACTTCATGTTTAGCTCCGATGGCCTAGTGTCGCACCCCGACAGCGCCTAGATCGAGTAGTCGGTGAGCAGGTTCGAAAGCATGCCTTCGACGGCGCTTAGGCGGGCCTTGCCGCCGGTCTTTTTGGCGGCGGCGGCCAGGGCGCTGCGTTGGCGGGCATCGGTCGCGTAGGGCAGGGGCACGCCGTCGCGTTTCAATTTACGAAGGGTCACCTCCACCACGTCGGCGAGCGAGTAGCGGTCCAGGATGCCGGCGATGGCGTTGCGCACATCGAGCATCAACATGCGCAGGCCGCAGTGGACCTCGTCGGGGCAACTGCATTTTTCGTAGGCGGTCTGGCTCACGCAGCCGATGGGCGCGAGCGGTCCGTCGATCAGACGCACGATGCTGCCGATGGTGATTTCATGGGCGGGCCTGGCCAGGGAGTAGCCGCCGAACTTGCCGCGCTGGCTTTTGACGAAGCCGGCGCCTTTGAGCGTTTGCATGATCTGTTCGAGAAACTTGACCGGCATGTGCTCTTTTTCGGCCAGCTCGGAGACTTGCACCAGATCGCGTTTCACCTCGGCGGCCAGGCCGAGTTCGATCAGCGCACGGAGGGCGTATTCGCCTTTTTTTGAGAGCTTCATGCCGTTTAGTTAATTAAGCATACTGCTTGAGTGGAGTTTCAAGCAACATGTCTCGAAACGGGCGAGGCGAAGATTTCGCCGATGGATCAGCCGAGCTTGAGACGCAGTCCGTCGTGGGCGAAGCGGACCTTTGGCGGCAGCAGGCGTGGCTCGTCGTCATGGCGCACGGCGTGGGTGAGGTGGGTCAGATAGGTCAGCGGCGCGCCGATCTCGGCGGCGACCGCGAGCGCCTCGGCGATGTTCATGTGGGTGGGATGGGGATCGGGGCGCAGCCCGTCGAGCACCACCACATCCGCTCCGCGTGCGAGGGCGACGGCGGCGGCGGGCACGCGTTTGCAATCGGTGTAGTAGGCGAACTTCCGCCCGCTGCTGCGTTCGGTAAAAACGAGGCCGAGGGTGTTCACGCCGCCATGTGGCAGAAGGGTGGAGGCGATGGTGCCTTCGGGGAACTCCAGCACGTCGGGCATGGGTTGCAGTTGGAAGGCGGCGTAGCCCTTGCTCAAGGCACGTTCGAGAATGGCGTAGGGGTAGATCGAGAGGATGCGGCCCAGGCCTTCGTCGGTCGAATAGACCGGTAACGCGGCACCGTCGCGCAGGTCGCAAAAGCGGCGCAGGTCATCCATGCCGACGACATGGTCGGCGTGGCCGTGCGTGAGGATAAAGTGGTCGATGCGGGTGATTTTATCGCGAACGCATTGGAGGCGAAATTCGGGGGCGGCATCTATCTGGATGTGCAGGCCGTCCATGACGACGTGGATGGAGGCGCGCATGCGGCGGTCGCGCGGGTCGGGCGAGGTGCAAACGGCGCAATCGCAAGCGATCATGGGAACGCCGTGGGATGTGCCGGTGCCGAGAAAGATGACCTCCATGCCGTCAGCCAATCAGGGGAAACCGTTGGCGCAAGCGGAGCGTGACGGGAACAGTGTTCGCGCGAGGCGCAAAAAAGCCGGCGCCCCGTGAGGAGCGCCGGCTGGGTTGGTTTGCTTGGTTTGAAGCGAGTCGGTCGGGAACGCGGAGGGCTCGGACTTAGTAGTCCATGCCGCCCATGCCGCCGCCGCCGTGGCCACCGTGGCCGCCGCCGGCGGGAGCCGAGGACTTCTCGGGCGCATCGGTGATGATGCACTCGGTGGTGAGGAGCAGGCCCGCGATGGATGCTGCGTTCTGGAGGGCGGTGCGAACCACCTTGGTGGGATCGACGACGCCGGCCTTGACGAGGTCCTCGTAGGCGCCGGTGGCGACGTTGTAACCGTTGGCGCCCTTGGCGGCGAGCACGGCCTGGACAACGACGGCACCTTCGACACCAGCGTTGAAGCAGAGCTGCTTCAACGGGGCCTCGATGGCGCGGCGGATGATCTGGGCGCCGAGCTTCTCGTCACCCTCGAGGGTGGCGATCGCTGCGTCCAGGGCCTTGGCGGTGCGCAGGAGGGCGACACCACCACCGGAGACGATACCCTCGGCAACCGCGGCGCGGGTGGCGTGGAGAGCGTCTTCGACGCGCTGCTTCTTTTCCTTCATCTCGGACTCGGTGGTGGCACCGACGTTGATGACGGCGACGCCGCCGGCGAGCTTGGCGAGGCGCTCCTGGAGCTTCTCCTTGTCGTAGTCGCTGGTGGTCTCGTCGATCTGGCGGCGGATCTGCTTCACGCGGCCCTGGATGTCGGAGCTCTTGCCGGAGCCTTCGATGATGGTGGTGTTCTCCTTATCAACGATGATGCGCTTGGCGCGGCCGAGGTCGGCGACGGTGACGTTCTCGAGCTTGATGCCGAGGTCTTCGGAGAGGAGACGACCGCCGGTGAGGACGGCGATGTCCTCGAGGATGGCCTTGCGGCGATCACCGAAGCCGGGGGCCTTGACGGCGCACACATTGAGGGTGCCACGGATCTTGTTAACGACGAGCGCGGCGAGGGCCTCGCCCTCGACCTCTTCGGCGATGATGAGGAGGGGCTTGCCGGTCTTGGCGGCGGCCTGGAGGATGGGCAGGAACTCCTGGAGGTTGCCGATCTTCTTCTCGTGAATGAGAATGTAGGCGTCCTCGAGGATGGCTTCCTGGCTCTCCTGATTGGTGGAGAAGTAGGCGGAGAGGTAGCCCTTGTCGAACTGCATGCCTTCGACGACGTCGAGGGTGGTCTCGATGGACTTGTTCTCTTCGACGGTGATGGTGCCATCCTTGCCGACCTTGTCCATGGCCTCGGCGATGATGGAGCCGATCTCGGTGTCCCAGTTGGCGGAGACGGTGGCGACATTGCGGATTTCGTCGCTGTTGTTGACCTTCTTGGAAACCTTGTTGAGGGCTTCGACGGCGGCGGCGACGGCCTTGTCAATGCCGCGCTTGAGGTAGATGGCGTTCGAGCCGGAGGAGACGGACTTGAGGCCTTCGCGGTAGATGGCTTCGGCCAGGACGGTGGCGGTGGTGGTGCCATCACCGGCGGCGTCGGCGGTCTTGGAGGCGACTTCCTTGACCATCTGGGCGCCCATGTTTTCAAAGGGGTCGGAAAGTTCGATTTCCTTGGCGACGGTGACGCCGTCCTTGGTCACGGCGGGGGCGCCGAATTT